>CAZSLR010000282.1:0-2507 GCA_964607635.1 uncultured Oscillospiraceae bacterium | reverse complement strand
AAGCAAACAACCGAATCCCGGCTTTTGCCAGGATCAGAAATATAACAGGTAGACAGGAGAAATTGCCGTGCTTAAAAAAATTATCATTATAGTTCTTGTTGTGGTTCTGATCGCAGGCGGTGTGGCTTATTATTTACTGACAAAGGATAAGGTAGTCGACAAGTCTTTTAATTACGATCCGGGTGAATATTTTGTTACTGATATTCAGGGCAGCGGCAGTTTGCTGAAAACTGATATAATTCTTCACATGCATGATTCAGATAATCTGGAGAAGCTGACAGAGAATAACCATAGGATCAGAAACACGGTCATTTTCATCCTCAGGACCAAGAATGAGGAAGAGCTCAAGGATGGGAAGATCCAGCAGGCTCTGTCTAAGGAGCTGCTCTCAGCGCTCAATAAGGAATTCAAGGATGACTATGAGATAGAGCAGTTTCTGGGTATATATTTCAATGAGTTTGTCATCCAGTAAGCGGCAGGCAGAACTATTTAACAGCGAGGAAGTGAGAATAATTGTCTGAAGTATTATCACAAAGCGAAATAGATCAGCTGTTGGCTGCTTTGAACTCTGGATCGCCGGATGCCGCGATCGAGGAACCGGAACAGTTAGCCTCCGTGCGGCAGTATGATTTTCGTACTGCCAATAAAATTCCGCGTGAGCAGATTCGTACACTACGCACGATTCACGATAATCTTGCCAGACTGCTGGCCACGCATCTGACCGGTTCAATCGGTACCTATTGTGATATGAAGGTAGTATCTGTCGAGGAACAGAGCTACGCTGAGTTTGCTAATTCAGTCAGCGCTTCAAGCTTGCTGGCGATCTATAAAATGTCGCCGCTTAATGGTTCGATGCTGCTGGAGATGTCTCCCGGCGTCGCCTACGCGATTCTTGAGAGCCTGTTGGGTGGTCATGAAACACCAACAGAGAACCGCAGACAATTTACAGAGATCGACCTGGTCATCATGGAGAAGGTCATCCGCCAGTTTATGCCTCTGATTGGTGATGCCTGGAACAAGGTAGTTAAAATCAAGGCCTCGTTGGATACGCTGGAGACCAGTATGCAGTTCGCGCAGATCGTATCACCTAACGATACGATCGCGATCATCACGATCAGTGTAATGCTCGGTGATGAAGAGGATCTGATCAATATATGTATTCCGCAGATGGCGATCGAACCGGTTGCCAAGGACCTGAATATCAGAGTTTTTACCAGCATGACGCCGGATGCCGTCAAGCATGAGTCACATCAGGACCTGATCATGCAGAAGCTTAAGACAAGTATGATCCCGTTAAAAGCCGTGCTCTCTGAGACATCCATCACGATTGGCGATATGATCAATCTGCAGGTGGGCGATGTTATACAACTTGAACATAAGGTGGGAGATCCCGTTAAGATAGAAATTGGCCATATACCCCGTCTGTATGGTGTCCTGGGCACCAGGAACAATCGATACGCGGTCAGGGTAGAAGAGATCATACAAGAGGAGGAATCAGACGATGAGTGAACTGATGACCCAAGAAGAAATCGATGCCATGCTGAATGGCACACCAACAGATACCGGCAGCAGCGGTGATGATCTGCCGGCTGCTGAGGAGTCGGTTCAGGAGTCTGTTCCCGATTTTGATCAGGCTGGATTTAAGCATGAACCAAATTTGGCAGCGCCGCTGACACATAATGTTCCGGAAGCTGTTCCGGAATGTCTGGAACCCATGGAGGCTGATGCTCTTGGCGAGATCGGTAATATCTGTATGGGCGCGGCGGCGACCGCTCTCTACACGATTCTTGGTCGCAAGGTCTCGATTACGACTCCACTGGTTGAATGTACAACACCAGATTTTCTGGCAGAGGAATACGATATACCTTTTGTCATCGTTAATGTTGAGTATACGGAGGGCGTAGTCGGCAACAACCTGCTGATCCTTCGTATAGATGATGTTAAAATAATCACAGATATTATGATGGGCGGCGAGGGAGTTGTATCTGATGATGACCTAAGCGAGCTTCACCTAAGTGCGATCAGTGAGGCTATGAATCAGATGATGGGCGGTATGTCGACCTCGATGGCTGATATGCTGAACCGGATCGTTAATATCTCTCCGCCGAAGACTATGGTCGTCGAGCTGAACAGCAAGGAGATCAGGGAGCTGATACAGAGCCAGTCTGATTCTCTTGTTAAGATCGGCTTCAAAATGGAGATCGAGGGAATAATCGATAGCGGTATTATGCAGCTGATGCCACTTAGCTTCGCACAGGAATTAGTCGGTACCGTTATGGGTACCTTCGCAGACGAAGCAAATGAGCCGGCAGCTACAGCGCCTATTCAGGAGCCCGCTGCACCTGCTCCGGCAGCTGCACCAGAGAAAACAGCGTCAGCTCCTGCGCCACAACAGGCGGCACCACAGCAGCCTCAGGCAGCGGCAGCACAACCGCAGGCTCAGCCTGAGATGCCGCAATATCCACCTATGGGCAACGCTCCGCAACAGGCACCAGACCAGCAAGGCC
>CAZSLR010000281.1:0-2510 GCA_964607635.1 uncultured Oscillospiraceae bacterium | reverse complement strand
ATGATCCTGAATATCGATCGAGATGTTACCGTAGCTAAGCGTTGAGGAGCTTAAGACATGTGAGTGGTTTCTGCGTAAGACCGCCTTGATGCGGGAGATGAGTTCTTTTACCCGAAATGGTTTGGTGATATAATCATCGGCCCCGCCGTCAAGACCCATGACAATATTGGCCTCGCTGTCACAGGCTGAGAGAAAAATGACCGGCCAGACCGGCTTGTTTCGATTGCGCCTGTAGGCGGATAGCTCTGAGCAGAAACTATAGCCGGTGCCGTCAGGCAACATAATATCGAGAATGATTATGTCAGGATCATATTGCTCCGCAAACATAATGTCTCTGGCTATGTTGATTCTGTCAGCAGCCTTCACTGCGAAACCTTCACTGATCAGAGCATACTCGAGCCCCATGCTGAGTGCCTTATCATCTTCGACCAGAAGTACCGATATTTTTTTGTCTAAATTATCCATGCTTTTCACCTT
The DNA here is from genome assembly GCA_964607635.1 of uncultured Oscillospiraceae bacterium. GTDB lineage: Bacteria > Bacillota > Clostridia > Saccharofermentanales > UBA5734 > JAAYFZ01. The sequence continues at coordinate 2,033 of CAZSLR010000281.1, read as the reverse complement.
TATCTCTGACAGCTTGTTTTATTACATTACTATTTGACCTTAAGTGTTGAAAATGTGCAAGTATGCACGAAGTATGGTGGTAAAAACGTGCAAACATGCACGTTTTGATGACTTATAACAAAATTTAACGATTCACATTGGTAAAAGCCGAGCACAACGATGTATATGTGTAAATTTCATAAGCATGGCTGCTGCATCGGCGGTATAATGAATGCGGATGGTTTGTATTATCACGATTAGGAATCAGGCTTATACAATAATAGGAGATGATTCAAAATGACAAAGATCAAACTGACCTGGCATGGACATTCCTGCTTCAGCATCAATAATGAGAAATGGGCCTTGATCATCGATCCCTATGATGGTGAGAAAATAGGCTATCCACCTCTTCGTATTAAGGCGCATGCTATGCTTTCTTCACACGATCACCATGATCATAATTGCCGGGATGCTGTTGAGTTTCTAAATTCCCCTGCGGGTGTTCTTAGAGAGATCGGGCTTGCTGAGGATTGGCCGCGGCTGCTGGATACCGATATTTACTACATTAAAAAGCTAAGTACTAAGCATGACGATGCAAATGGCACGAAGAGAGGCAGTAATACGATTCATATTATTAATACCGCAGGTATGAAGCTTGCGCATTTCGGTGATCTTGGACATGCGTTGACACAAGAACAGAGCTCTTATCTGACTGATTTAGACTTTGTCCTGTTGCCTGTAGGTGGATATTACACGATCGATGCTGAACAGGCTTCTGCGATCATAAGACAGATCAAGCCTCGTAATATCATACCAATGCATTATACGTGGCAGTTTGGCAGCTTACCGATTACTTCGGTTGAGCCATTCATCGAGCAGATCAGTGACTTGTATACTGTCGAGGTAATAGAAGGTGCGGAGTTGACTGATATTGCTGCAAGAAACGGCAAGTGCTTTACTTTTACCAGTATATTTTCGGAAGCATAAGTAATATTAGTTCCATCGACAGCGGGGTGTACAGCAGTTATGGATATTAAGAAGAGCAGACAGCTTGGTTTGGCAGTTATCGCTATTGTTTACGTGGTAGCTGGTGCTATAGCGTTTTATGTCAGCGGTAGGCTGGCAAGCTATGATTTGGTCAGCAGAATTTTCTGGGCTGATTTGGCCGCGACTGCATTTGTTTATCTGGCCGGTGTGTTGCTTAGCAACGCTACTGTTTATGACCCCTACTGGAGTGTCGCGCCAATCGTGATCGCAGGCGGGCTGATATACAGCTTTGGTGTCAGAAGCATCGGTGTCTGGCTGTTGTTCACAGTTATCTGCGTTTGGGGAGTACGACTTACCGCAAACTGGGTGTATACATTTAGAGATCTGAATCATCAGGATTGGCGTTATGATCTCTTCAAGGATAAGTTTCCGCGAGCTTATCCTCTGATCAGTTTCGGTGGAATCCATCTATTCCCAACACTGGTGGTATTTTTCGCGATGATTCCGGCAATCAGATTTATTGAGCGACCTGGGTTCAATCCATATACAGTAATGGCCGGGCTTGTCTGTATTGCTGCTGCTGTGCTTCAGACTTTTGCCGATCTTCAGATGCATAGATTTCGCAAGCAGCGCGCCACACAGGGTGAGATCATTCAAACCGGACTCTGGAGCTGCTGTCGTCATCCCAACTATTTGGCCGAGATTATTTTCTGGTGGGGTATTTATCTGTTCATCGTTTCTGTAGACCCGAGCCTGTGGCGTCTTGGTTTCGGAGCTCTGATAAACACCATGATGTTTGTATTTATCAGCATTCCTATGGCTGAACGGAGACTTGCCAGTCAGAAATCAGGCTATGAAGAGTATGCAGCCAGAACAAGACTGCTGATTCCGATCAAGAAATCAACTTAATTTAGATTATTGATTAGTATCAATTAATGTTGTGCTATGATTGTTAGTAGGATAATTAAAAATCATAGCACAACATTTTGCGAGGGCTTCATATTTTGCGAAGAGAGAGGTTTTCATTATGAATCAGATCAAATTTGGTATTTTAGGTGCAGGTGGCA
>CAZSLR010000280.1:0-2511 GCA_964607635.1 uncultured Oscillospiraceae bacterium | reverse complement strand
CTACTTATATAATAGCCCTGAATATAAGTCCCGTTTATCTCGCGCAGCTTCTGGAGCTGCGCTTTTGTTTCGACACCTTCGCTGATAACTGTGAAGCCAAGCCGCTGACCAAGTGCTATCATTTCTTTTACCAATTCGAGATTAACATCAGAATCAAGTGACTGTATGAAGCTCTGGTCAATTTTTATTATATCGATCGACAGGCTACCAATATAGCTTAGCGAAGAATAGCCTGTGCCGAAATCGTCCATGGCTATTTTGAAACCATTTCGTTTTAGTAGCTTAAGATTTTCAGCTGCGTTCTCGAATGATTGAATCAGCTGGGTTTCTGTAATTTCTATGACAATATCTGAGGGATCAACGCCTCTGAGGCGCGACGTTTCGATTGTTCGAATAACGAAGTCAGGCTCTATTAGCTGGGCTGCCGCGACATTGATAGACATGTGAAGATCAGTTATTCCAATCTGTTTAAGGTGGCTTAAGAACTTGATGGCCGAATCAGTGACCCAGTAGCCGATCGGTGTGATCATGCCGATCGCTTCGGCAAGTGGGATGAATTCAGCAGGAGATACCCAGCCAAGCTCGGAATCATGCCAGCGTATAAGAGCTTCCAGACCGTAAGCCTCGCCTGTGAATATATTGATCTGAGGCTGAAAATAAAGCTCGAAGCAGCTATAATCCTGCAGCCCTCGCAGCTTCTCTTCTATTCTAAGATAGCGTTGCCTTATTTTTGCGGTCTTGGGATCGTAATGGGCTAATTGATTTCTGCCGGAATATTTAGCGGTATCCAGAGCCATGCTTGATTTTTGCATAATATCCTGCAGCGAATCTTCTGATGTTTCTCTTCTGGCAGCACCGATGCTGATCGTCACAATTAGCTTCTTGCCGCTTATATCAAGAGGCTTATGCATTGTATCCATCAGATCGACCAGAAGCTGATCATAGGTTTCATTGCTGAAAACTGTGTCTGAGCAGATGATAAATTCATCAGAAGTCAGTCGATAGAGGTCACAGTTATAGGTTTTCGTTACCTCAGCTAATCTCTGTGAGACCGCGATTAGAAGGTCCTCGGATCCCTGCTGACCCAGATATTTCTTATGGCGCTTGAAAAAATCAATATTGACTGTGATAACGATCGCAGGAGCACGGAATGTATGATTAATACTGCTGTTCTCTCTTTCTCCGTAATAATCAAACAGTCTCTTGCTGTTGAAAAAGCCAGTAAGCCTGTCATGGAACGCAAGATAAGCCAGATGCTCACGATCACGAGCGATAGCTGCAGCGGTGTTCTTGAGACTCTGAACCATTTTGTTAAGATTCTTCTCGCTTACATAAGATATATCAGCATCAGCTAGTTCAGCCGGGTTAGCGGCCATTTTCTGCAGCAACTCAATTGTCTGACTGATGGGCCGACCTATATGCTTACTGATGATCTGTCTGGTTACAAGTATCGCGCCAATCACGATTACCAAAGCGGCAGCCGCGATCAGATAAATAGATAGTCTGAGATTAAACAGAAGATCGGAGATACGAGTGCCAATAAATAGAGCACCGACTGTGTTCGCGTTATCGCTGATAGTCCGGTACGTACCTAAATAACTCTTGCCCGCGAAATCCACATGACCGGAATAGCTTTGACCTTCAATAAAAACCCGTCGAGAGATATCTGTATCCATAGTAGTGTGCAAGTAATTCGCACCAGCATCTTCCAGATTGGTGTTAACTCTTATATCCTGGTAAAAGACGGTTGCGACGAGTCCGAAGTAGCGTCCTATATACTCAGTATAGGCTGGATCTGTTAAATCATAGCCTGTCATGATATATCCTATGACAGCTCCATCCTTGTCTACAGGTACCATGGACATAGCCATGAAATTACCCATCAGGTCACCATAATAGAAGGAATCATCAGGGATTATTGTTGTGCTCAATCCGGAGTTGAAGTTCTTAAGAGCATCACTGTCTGCTTCAGGATCATTCCGGCTCTGGGTGCTGCTGATTACTTGTTTGCCCTCTAATCGAGACTGTCTTCTATGCAGGAAACCTACCATATTATTATGATTCAAATCCTTGTAGGCGGCTGAACTGAACAAGACATTATAATTTTCGTCCATTAAAACTATCATATTACTGTTCGTATCGATGGATTGAGTCAGGGAAGCCGGTAGACCTACTCTAATATCTGCAGATAAATATCTCTCAGCATCAGGGAGCGATGCCAGGCTGTTTGCCGCACTGCTGCTCTCTCTTAATTTCTGTCTGAGAATAGCATTTTCAAAATAGGTCAGTGTGCTGTCAGCCTGGCTGTAGAAGTCGCTTAATGAGGACCGGAAATAGATATATCCGGTGATCGTGCTGCTGATGATTGCTACCAGCAATATTGTTATAACAACATAGATCTGCAAGCGCCGCTGAAGGCTGTAGCTCTTTTTACCCATGTGTTAAATTATATCGATAAAGATATAAAAATGAACTTGGAATAATGTGTAAAAAAACATCGAATAATTGCCA
>CAZSLR010000279.1:0-2521 GCA_964607635.1 uncultured Oscillospiraceae bacterium | reverse complement strand
GTAAGTTGAATTATTTGATATTTTTGCTATATAACTACATAATATTGATTATTAATTTTCAGCCGCAGTTTGTATAGTGCGATACAGTTATGTATTCAATTTAGCAAGCCTGTGCCTTTTGTCTGGGCAGCTTTGCTAGAAGATGAATGGAAACTACACTACTCATTGATCACCGCTATGCTATAATTATATTAGCTTTCTGCAGAGGAGGTACCGTGATGAAATGTATTTATGGACCCTCTGGCCTCGATGGTGCAGCTGATATGAGTGAGCTGTCAGTTCATTTTGCAGCGTATGATAGAGAAGAGCTGAGCATGTCATTTTCTACACATGATCTTCAGGTTGCCGTTGATATGACTGATGTCATACCGCGTATTAAGACCGTTGATAATTCCGCTGATTATTATCGTACCGCGACAGTTCGTCTGGTTGAAAACAGAAATCTTAGTTCGCTCAGACAAAATCGTTGTGTTGCCTTTGTCCTTACCTTCTGGCTTAACAAATACAGCATGGTAACCGGATTAACTTATTTGCCTGCTGCTACAATCTGGTGGAAGGATAAAAGTCGTAATACCGCGCAAAATATACTTGCTGCGACAGATGCAATTTATAGAATAATCTTATTGCTGCTATTCGCCGGTGTCGATATTAAACTGGCTGATTTGCTCGGTGTGAGTATATACGCTGATAGCGATTTTTTCTTCGGCGGAGATAGAAAAACCGGCAGTGATAACAATAGTGGCTATAGACCATGGTTTCTAGAGGATTTTACAGAAGATATTTGACGATCAATTGCTAAATGCGATGAGGGAGGATCTATTCATGAAGGATGACGGAACTGCTTCGCAAAAGGATTTAAACCAAAACGAGGCTGCTTATGATGCTCAAGAAACCAATAAAAAAAATAGCGATACTGACAAGTCATTACCGCTGAAAATTTTAGTTCTGTTAGCTTATCTGGGTATGGTTGGTATCAATGCGCTTGCGAATATTCTGCCGATCAATGGGTTGAACACTGGTGAGATTTCTGATTCCTATCCGAATTTATTTGCGCCCGCTGGTTTGACTTTTGCCATATGGGGTTTGATCTATTTCTTGCTGTTGGTATTTGTAATTTACCAGTTTGTACCGGCAAAAAAGGTCGATTCTCAGGCCAGGTTGAAAAGAGTACAGGTGCTGTTTGTTATATCCTCTATTGCTAATATTGGCTGGATATTTGCCTGGCATTATTTACAGATAGCCATTTCACTGGTGTTAATGCTAGTAATCCTCGTAAGCCTTATTCTGACGGATCGACAGGTTTCAAAACAATCAAACATGACACTAAGAGAGCGGCTGTGTCTCAAGCTTCCATTTTCCGTCTATTTCGGTTGGATAACGGTCGCAACAGTCGCTAATTTCACAACATTGTTGGTTGATTTGGGTTGGGATGGTTTTGGAGTATCTGAAAACGTATGGACTGTTATCATACTGATAGTAGCCGCTTTGATTGCTCTAGCCGTTGTTAAGACCAGGCTTAATTGGGCTTATGGCGCGGTTTTCGTCTGGGCTTATGCAGGCATTCTGATAAAACACCTTGATTCATCGTTTGGGTTTGGCGGACAGTATATTGAGGTAATAGTTACAGTGAGTGTCTGCTTAGGCCTCATTGCCGCGGCTTCTATACCTGCTTTATTCGGCAGAAGCATTCAAATATCTGCAGATAAATAGTCTTCTGACAGATCCGCTAGTATAATATTTTCAGCTTCTTGAGCCGGAAGAGGCTTGTAGAAGTAATAGCCTTGAGCTTCATCACAATCAAGCTCTCGTAAGTGATCAAGCTGCTCAATTGTTTCCACACCTTCTGCAGTTGAGCCCATATTAAGATTCTTGCTAAGACTGGTGATTATGCTTGTAATCGCTCTGTCCTTGGGGTTGGTTTCTAAACCCTGTACAAACTGCATATCTATCTTAAGCCTGTCCACCGGCATCTCTTTGAGCCTGCTCAAAGACGAGTACTCAGTTCCGAAATCATCAACAGATATTGTTAAGCCCAATGATTTCAGACTGTCCAGCACCTCGGTGATTTGATCTGGATCTCTGGTGAAGACACTTTCAGTAATCTCCAGTTCCAGATAGCAGGGCTCAAGTCCTGTTTCTTGAAGAACGGCTGCTGTTTTTGCGACGAAATCTCTCGAACGCAGCTGCTCTACGGATACGTTAACAGATATTCTTAAATCAGCAGCGCCTAACTGCTGCCATTTCTTGTTCTGACGGCATGCAGTACGCATGACCCAAAGACCAATTTTGTTAATGAGTCCAGTGCTCTCAGCGAGCGGTATAAAAACACCAGGAGCGATCATCCCCATGCCGGGATGCTGCCAACGAAGCAGTGCTTCTGTGCCAATTATTCTTCCAGTTTCGATTGAGATTTGAGGTTGGTAATGTAGAACAAGCTCTCCACGCTCAAGAGCCCGATGAAGCTGATTGGTCATGTGAACATTCTTCTGTAGATTTGTCTCCATCAGATCAGAATAAAAAG
>CAZSLR010000278.1:0-2523 GCA_964607635.1 uncultured Oscillospiraceae bacterium | reverse complement strand
TTATGGGGCAGTATTTCAGGCTATTTGGGTGTTTCGAACGAGCTTGATCACATCACCGGTCTGGTTTTCACCAATCAAAGTGAAACTCCGGGACTTGGGGGACGCATTGATGAATTAACTTACCGAGAGCAATTCAGAGGTATTCAGATTACAGCAGGGACAACACTGGCCTACGGAGAACAGGGAGGCGGTCAGATCGATGCCATTACCGGTGCGACTTCAACATCAAATTCGGTTTTGCGTATTTTGAATGGGCTGCTTCAAGATACCGTCAGCAAGCTGGAGGTTGATGACAATGGCTGAGAAAATGAAAGAAGTCGTTTCAAGAAATGTATGGAAGGACAATCAAGTACTGCGTCAGATTCTTGGTATCTGTTCGAGCCTCGCAGTTACCAATCTGATGACTAATTCACTGGTTATGGGACTTGGGCTGACCTTTGTTACGGCTTTTTCCAGTCTGACGATTTCGCTGCTGCGCTATGCGATCCCACATAAAGTCAGAATGATTGTACAGACATTGATCATTGCGGCTTATGTTATTCTGGTCGATATTTTTCTCAAAGCGAATATGCCTGACATCAGCAAGGCTCTTGGTCCATATGTGGGCTTAATCATCACAAACTGCATTATCATGGGGCGAGCGGAAGCCTATGCTCAGAAAAATCCGCCGCTGCTTTCTATGCTGGACGGTTTCTTCGCAGGGGTCGGCTATACTATCGTACTGCTGATCATAGCGCTGTTTCGAGAGCTGCTGGGCTTTGGTACAATCTTCGGCTTCGACGTGAATTTCATTGGGTTTGAGACCTGGACCATTATGGTAATGCCGCCGGCAGCGTTCTTTCTGATAGGCATATTGATCTGGACTACATCGAACATATTCGCCCCGGGCAAGGGCAAAAAACTTAAATAGACCGGAAAGGAGCTGGCTCGTCTATGACAAATGGCATCAACCCCTTGGCAATATTTTTTGCATCAATACTGACAAGCAATATGATTCTGTCGAATTTCCTTGGCATGTGTTCATATATCTCCATATCGGGGGAGTACAAGACGGCTTCAAGTCTTGGCAAATCAGTGACTTTGGTTATGGTTTTCACAACGTTACTTAATTACTGGGTTTATAACCTGATCATCGTACCGTTGCATCTTGAATATCTCCAGTATGTTGTTTTTATTATGATAATCGCGGCTTCCGTACAGATAATTGAAATGGCTATGGACAGGCTGCTTCCGGATCTGCATGTCAAGCTCGGTATCTTCTTGCCGCTGATTACAGTGAATTGCGCGATTCTTGGTACGACGTTGTTTATGGTCATTAGAGATTATAACTTCGTCCAGTCTTTGCTGTTCGGTTTAGGCAGCGGACTTGGCTGGTGGCTGGCGATCAGTGCGCTGGCAGCTATCCGCGAGAAAATGGGGAAGACGAAATTACCTCGAGGTCTTGAGGGTCCGGGTATAGCGTTCATCATCACAGGCATTATGGCTCTGGCTTTTATCGGTTTTTCGGGTATCTTTTCGATATCCTGAGCATAAAGGAGTAGCAACTATGGAAATACTGACAACAGTATTGAGCGTAACTGCGATATCAGTCGCGTTGGCACTGATTATAATTGTGGCCGAGTACTTCTTTAACAATTATGGTGAATGCGAGATTGATATAAATAACGGGGATAAAGTGCTCAAGGTTGAAGGCGGATCTTCTTTGCTTTCAACTCTCTCGGCGCATAAAATATTTATTCCATCCGCTTGTGGCGGCAAAGCGACTTGCGGACTGTGCAAGGTGCAGATTCTTGAAGGTGCGGGCCCTCTGCTGCCAACCGAAGAACCGTATCTCAATGCGAAGGAACGCAAAGATAATTATCGATTATCCTGTCAGGTCAAGGTCAAAAACAATATACGCATTCTGATTCCGGAAGAGCTTTTTAATATCAAGGAATATATCACAACAATAGAGTCTATTGAGCAGTTGACACATGATATCAAAGGCTTTAGGCTCAAGCTGCCTGCGGGAGAAACCGTGAATTTTAAAGCCGGGCAGTACATGCAGTTTTATACCAAGCCTTATGCTAAAATTAAAGAGAGCGTCTACCGCGCATATTCCATTGCCAATGCCCCCTCGGATAATGAAGTGATTGATTTGATTATACGACTGGTTCCGGACGGAATCTGCACAACCTACGCGCATACGCAGTTGTCAGAAGGTGATCAGGTTAATATCAGCGGACCCTACGGAGACTTTTATTTGCGAGGAGATAGCAGTGAAATCATCATGATAGCAGGTGGCTCCGGTATGGCGCCTATCAAATCAATTATCCTTGATGTGATCGAGAAGGGAATTGATATAAAGATGAATTTCTTCTTTGGTGCCGTCACCAAGAGGGATCTCTATTATCTGGATTTTTTTCACGATTTGGCAGCTCGCCATGACAATTTTCGATTCATACCCGCGTTATCCAAACCGGCACCTGATGACAACTGGGACGGCGAGGTTGGTCTGATTACTGAGGTTGTCGACCGTTATAT
>CAZSLR010000277.1:0-2525 GCA_964607635.1 uncultured Oscillospiraceae bacterium | reverse complement strand
AGGCGGTGATCGGTGAACCAAGAATCACCCGGATTTATCCGTGGGGAGTGTCAAGATTGTATCTGTCAGCCCAGACTCCAGCTATTGGTGATAAGAAGAACATCGGCACGAATCCGCAGATGATCGATATGGTCATCATAACGCCTGATTGTGTTTCTATCGTTATATACCACATGATCTGTTGTCTTTTGCCAGTCATATGGTCTCATGCTAAACTATTAGTTGAAACAAAGAAAGTTAGAAAGGTTAGTAATGATTAGAAAACTTTTATCACCACTAGACACAATAATAATGGATGAGGCCTCTAAACATGAGATCGTGAAGGTTTTTGAAGAGTATATCGGGCAATACTTCAGCCAAACAGCAACACCTTTTTTGGCTAGCTTAAGCTTGATACTGGTTGTACTGCTAATTAGTGTTATCGCATATTTACTGACGAAACATATCGTTCTTAGAATTCTGGCTCATTATATTGAGAATAACAAATATGACTGGGATGCTTATCTGTTGAAGCACAAGGTCTTGCATCGTCTCTCGCATCTGCTGCCGGTGCTGATAATTTACAGCTCTGCACCCTTATTTGGTTCATTGCAGACTCTTATCGAGCGACTGGGATCTATCTATCTGATCATCCTGATAGTTGGTGTGCTGAACGCCTTGTTTAACGCGATCGACGACATATACAATCGTCACGAAGTTGCCCGGCAGAAACCGATAAAAGGCTACCTGCAAGGCATCAAGATATTTGTGTTTGTTATCGCTGGCATTGTCATTTTATCGCGTCTTCTCGGACAGAGTCCGCTAATACTTCTATCAGGTATAGGCGCGATGACGGCCGTCGTCTTGCTTATTTTTCAGGACTCTATACTTGGTCTTGTGGCCGGAATACAGCTGGCTGCAAATGATATGGTACGTATCGGCGACTGGATCGAAATGCCGAAGTATAATGCAGACGGTGATGTTATTGAAATCACATTGACAACGGTAAAAGTCGAGAACTTCGATAAGACCATTACTACCGTACCACCTCATGCACTAGTGAAGGATTCATTCCGCAATTGGCGCGGCATGCAGGAAACAGGCGGCAGGCGAATCATGCGCTCGATTTATATAGATACAAGCAGCATATGCTTCTGCAGTGATGAGATGATAGAGTCCTACAAGGACATAGAAATACTGAAGAACTACATCAACAGCAGATATGTGGAGATAAACGAATACAATAGAACACATGAAATAGATGACAAAAACCCTGTCAACGGCAGACATATGACAAATGTCGGGACCTTCCGAGCTTACATAATCGAGTATCTTCGAAATCACTCGCAAATTCATCAGGACATGATCCAGATGGTCCGACAGCTGCCCCCGAAGGAACATGGTTTACCTATTGAGCTCTATATGTTTACGAAAACAACTGATTGGGCAGAGTATGAGACAATTCAAGCTGATATCTTCGATCATTTGCTTGCGGTCGCACCTCTCTTTGGACTACGCATTTTCCAGAGTCCGAGCGGTTATGATCTCAGGATGATTGGCTCAGGCACCGAAACCAGCAACAGCTGATAATTCTTAGCCCGCTGCAAGCTCGGCCATGGCTTCGGAAATCTTGATTTTTTGAGGGCAGACGGCCTCACAGCTTCTGCAGCCTATACAGGCACTCGGTCGCTTATCCTCAGGCATTTCTTTCAATACCATCGGCGCGGTTAAGCCGATGCCTGTGAAATAGTGCTCATTGTAAATTTTTAGCAGAGCAGGAATATCCAGCTCTTGCGGGCAATGACTTAGACAATATCCGCAAAAAGTACATGGCAAGGCAGTTCTGCTGATCATATTGTCAACCATTGACATCAGAACTTGCAGTTCCTCTGAATCAAGAGGTCTGTTACTGGCAAAAGTCTCGATATTTTCCTGGAGCTGTTCCATATTAGACATACCAGAAAGTATCATCTTGACATCCGACATAGTTTGCAGGTAGCGAAATGCCCAGGCAGTTATTGGTTCATCAGGACGCATATTCCGCAGCAAAGCGGTATCCTTATCAGACAGCGAGGCTAGCTTGCCGCCACGAAGCGGCTCCATGACCCATACCGGTATACCTTGTTCTCTGAGCATTTCTACCTTTGTCTTCGCATCCTGGAAAGACCATAAGATAGAAATCGAAATAATCTACTTGACACTTCTCAAGCTGTTTCTCGAATATTTCTTCGGCTTTTTCCATATTGTTTAGATCATAACCTGGAAATTTTGAAGCGAGATAAAACTTCTCTCTTGGGTATTGTTTCAGAATTTTGCCAATAACAATTTCCGAATTGCCTCCATGATATCCCCAGGCTGTATCGAAATAATTTATCCCATTTCTAAGAGCGTAGTCTACCATTTCGGAGGACTGTTTCTCGTCAATCACAGAGTCCTGCCCGTTAACTGTTGGTAATCTCATCGCACCTAAACCAAGTGCTGACAACTTAAGTCCTTGAAATTCATTGTAAATCATAACTGTCTTCCTCTCATTTAAACTTCTAATG
>CAZSLR010000276.1:0-2528 GCA_964607635.1 uncultured Oscillospiraceae bacterium | reverse complement strand
GTATTTGAGCGAGATTATCAGCAAGTGATGACAGCACATTATTCTGCTGCTGCCTGTTCTCCTCTGAGCTGATTCTGGCTGCAATTTGCGCCTGCTCCTGCTGCTTCTGCAGCTGCCGCGCGGTATCGATCAGCTGCTCGAACTGCTCTCTTGTTTCTTCCTTGAGCTCGCCGACCTCTGTCAGCGCCTTCATCCACTGAACGCCATTCTCAAGCTCGACAACAGCGCGTTTCAGCTGATTCATATCTGCCATTTTGTCACCTCACATGCTGGTTGATTCCTATAACCCTGCAAGTTATGATCTGAATTTTCATAAATACAAACTCACAATAGCAATCCGGCACATAGCTTGTCAACTATTTCAACATTCTCAGGCTTCAGGCAGGCCTTCGCTCTGCCTTCATATCTTCAGAAGTCGAGATTTCTCCGGCCTTAGTTAATGTATATTTTGTGATAAGCGGACCAACCAACTCATAAATAAGAGTAGCGCAGAGCACTACAGCTCTAATCATCGCACCGTACTCCGGCATTATCCTCAAAGCAGCCAGCGAGAGACCAATTGCTACACCCGCTTGAGGTATTAGCGTGAAACCAAGATACTTCTGTACGACAGGCTCGGCTTTTGCCAGTTTGGCGCCAATATAACAGCCGCCGATCTTGCCCACAACTCTACCTATAATATAGACAGCTCCAACAAGGCCAATTTCACGCAGTACAGATACATCAAGCTCCGCACCTGAAATTACGAAAAAGAGCAGGAATAGCGGTGGTGTGATAGAGTCTGAAACCTTCAACAGCTTGACTGGTTTACTACTCATATTGGTAAAAGCCGCTCCCGTCATCATGCATACGAGAAGGGCTGAAAGGTGAAGCATAGAGGCAAGTCCGACACCAGCCATAATAACCGCCAGAGCTAGCCCCAGACGATCGCCGTCCCGCTTGAATCTGCGCAGAAATATCGCGGCCAGCGCGCCGATTGCCAGCCCAAGAAGCAGTGAGCCGCCTATCTCGAGAAGCGGAACACCTAACATTGAGCCGGCTGATAAATGTGCTCCACTGACAATTACCTGAGCTATTGCTGCTGAGATCGAAAAGGCTATAAGCGCAACAGCGTCGTCCATTGCGACGACTGGAAGCAGCATTTTTGAAACTGGACCATCAGCATTGTATTGCCTGATAACCATAAGTGTAGCCGCCGGCGCGGTGGCAGCACCGATTGCTCCAAGCATGATCGCTGCGGGAACCGGTACGCCTATTGCGATCAGAAGTATGTCAAGAATGATAACTGCCCCCAGAGCCTCAAAAATGGTTATGATGATTGGAGTTGCTCCTACCTGCTTTAAGAATGTAATTTTGAATTCACTGCCAATTGAAAACGCGATGAATCCGAGTGCGAGATCGGACAATATATTGAAGCTGATCAGAGTTTCAGGCGGAATAATTTTGGATAGGCCAAGCAGAAGTCCAGCCACAAGATAGCCGGTAACCGCAGGCATGTGAAGCTTATGAGCTGCCGCAGATCCGATGAAACCGACAACGATCATGATTGCTAAATAAAACAGGACCTGACTCATTTTTTCGACACCTTCCCGTCGAAGAAACTAATAGGCATGCCGAAGAGGACGCCGGTATCAGGCTTGTCCAGACCGCCAACCGCCTCATTTATGGTTTTTCTAACTTCCTCAACCAAATCATCATTAACAGCCATGAAGATCATACGATTCGATTCGAGATCCGGATCAATGAGCATTCTGATTGAGCCAAAAAGATTTTTGCTCTGATCAGCAAGTACTCTGGCCATGCCGGTGCTCTCAACAACAGTCGCACCTTTGACACCGATCCTGATAAGTTCTTCGAATAAATGATCCATACATTCAGTTTTGTTAAGAATCAGTACCAACAGCTGCATAGATTTGTCCATGAATAACGTCCTCCATAAATAATTTTTCAACCTTATAATCATAGCGCGTTTTAATTGTTGATGCAAACAACGCATGGCAAATGTTATACTTAGAAAAAAGGAGTAGCCACTATGAATTGTACGACCTGCGGGAAAATGTTGAATGAATCAGCGGCCTTTTGCCCTGGCTGCGGACAGCCTGTCACGACCCAAAATACAAGCACGTACAGCCAACATACCGGGGGCAATATCGGCTACTCGCCCCGTATAGCTGACCCGGCTTTTGCCAGTTATGCTAAACAGAATAACAGCTGGTCATTGATTTTCGCGTTGATCATCGCGGCTATTGCGATCATTGGATTTTATATTTACGGTGAGAGAAGTTCAGAAATGGATAATCCACAGGCTCTGTATATTGGACTGGTTATTGGCGGCATGTTTATTTTAATTGCCCTGTTTCAGATCATCGGTCGTAAACGTGACAAGGATTGGGACGGTATCGTTATCGATAAGCTGATAGAAAACAAGCGTGAGAAGAAATATCATGGCAACGACAGGGATAGCGGCTGGTATTGGCAGGAATATACTCAGTACACTGTAGTCATCAGGACACAGGAAGGCAAGCTTC
>CAZSLR010000275.1:0-2547 GCA_964607635.1 uncultured Oscillospiraceae bacterium | reverse complement strand
GGTCTTCTTACAATGAGCGTGATGATATTGTAATAAAAGAAGCACGTGATCATGGTTCTAACTACAGAGGCAGAATCACGATAGTTGCTGCGGCAATTGTGTTGCTTCTAGTAATAATTCCACTAAGCTGTCGTTTGATCCCTGCAGGTGGCAGCGATCAAACTACCATTTCTTTTCCACCAGTAACTGATAGCAGTGATGCTACTTCTAGTAGTGGTGGCTCTGAGCCGGCTGATACGACAACTGTTGTAACGTCTTCGGAAACAACCACTGCAACATCAGCCTCTGATACAGCTGAGTCCAGTGAATCCACCACCACAACCGGTCAATCCGAAACTCAACCTGCAGATGCTCCGGGTTATCCACAAGCAGACAAGGAACTGCTCCCAGATATCAGGAGCTACTCAGAAGCAGAAATCAAAGCCGCTTCATCAGTTATCTACGGCTGGTCGTTTAACAGGCCGGCTGAGCGTCACAAAAATCTTCCTGCCAGTCTGGCAGCTCAGATACAAGAGACGATCTCGCCTTACGCCGTTATATGGCAGATGCCTAAGACAGATAAGCCAACAGTTTATCTGACGATGGATGAGGGCTATGAGTTTTCAGACAATACGACCAGGATCCTCAATACTGCTCTTGAGAAGAAGGTCGGTATCACCTTCTTCATAACTGGTTCTTTTATTGGCGATCATCCTGAGCTTGTTAAGCGAATGGCTGAAGAGGGCCATCAAGTTGCTAACCATAGCGTTAACCATCCTTCACTGCCGAAGCTGCTTCAGTCTGAAGGTGCCGAGGCCATGATGAAGGAGCTAACTGAGCTGGAGAAATCATACGAGGCGCTTACCGGTGCCAAGCTTTCCAGACTGATCAGACCTCCGATGGGTGAATATTCCCCGCAGATGCTGGCACTACTTAACAATAATGGATTCGCACCGGTTTTTTGGAGCTTCGCCTATGTCGACTGGTATGTAGACAATCAGCCTGTTCCATCAGCGGCACTTGATCAGATTCTTGGTGAGCTGCACGATGGCTCAGTCATACTGATACACGCTGTTTCGAAAACCAATGTTGAGATACTTCCGGAACTGATTGACGGTATCAGGGAACGTGGCTTTGAGATATCGCTTTTACCTGAACCTTGATCGATGTTTGTTTGCATCAAAAATGCAGTGCAAGTTACGGAAATTTGTACTTGTCATCCAATAGATCCTGTTGTATAATGCTTCTGCGTGGCCTCAGGGAATATTATGCCCATGAAGCCACATGGCGATGAAACCGGAGATTGCCGTCGGCAGCCGCTGCGGTCGCAGACGGGTAACTTTGGTGGAGTAGTCCGATTCAAGAAATTGGGCGGCAGATCTTATTGTACGGCAGCGTGTGCCTTTTGTGGCATGTGCCCAGTGCGTAGGTCTCCAAGTGAGAACAGACGACTGGGTTTTATGTTGAAGAAAAAAGGAACGCCCGGCAACGTTGAGATTTGCAAGCAGCAATCAAGGAGGTTTAACCAATGGCAGTTAATCAGAAAATCAGAATCAGACTTAAGGCATTTGATCACAACATTCTCGATGAGAGTGCAGAGCGCATCGTTGGTACAGCTAAGCGTACCGGTGCAAGTGTATCAGGCCCGATCCCCCTTCCCACAGAGAAGGAGATCATCACAATTCTGAGAGCACCCCACAAGTACAAGGATGCACGTGAGCAGTTTGAGATCCGCACACATAAGCGCCTGATCGACATCCTCGCTCCTAATTCCAAAACGGTAGAGGCATTGATGAAGCTAGAAATGCCAGCCGGAGTCAACATCGAGATAAAGCTGTAATAGCTTTTGAGCAGCTGAGAAGCTGCAAAAGGTCATGTTCACACGAATGTGAACCAATAACCATGGAGGTAAAGGAAAAATGGAGAAATTCATGCTTGGTAAAAAAGCAGGTATGACTCAGCTGTTCGATGAGAACGGCATAGCTATCCCGGTCACAGTAATAGACTGCGGTCCTGTCGTTGTTGTTCAGAACAAGAACGTTGAGACAGATGGCTACAAAGCAATTAAGGTAGGCTATGGCAGTGTTAAAAATGTCAATAAGCCTAAGAAGGGTGAATTCGCCAAGGCTGGCGCCGAGCCGTGCCGCATTTTGCGTGAGTTCAAGACAGAAGCTGAATTTGAAGCCGGTCAGAAGATCAGTGTAGCTGATATGTTCGAGATTGGTGATCAGGTTGATGTCAGTGGCGTATCTAAGGGTAAAGGCTTTGCCGGCGTCCAGAAGCGTTACGGTCACCGCACAGGACCTAAGACCCACGGTTCTATGTATCATCGCCGTGTCGGTTCAATGGGTGCAAATACAGATCCCGCCCGCGTATTCAAGGGTAAGAAGTTGCCAGGACATATGGGCGCAGCAAATGTAACAGTACAGAATCTCAGTGTCGTTCAGGTGGACGGTGAGCGTAATATCCTCGTCATCAGAGGCGCTGTACCTGGACCAAAAGGCGGACTCGTAGAGATCAAGAGCTCCGTCAAGTCCAAATAAGACGGCGTAAAGGAGGAACTAGGAA
>CAZSLR010000274.1:0-2555 GCA_964607635.1 uncultured Oscillospiraceae bacterium | reverse complement strand
GTCCAGGCAGGAATCTGCGCTGGGTCTACAAGCTGAATCGACTGGCGATCAGGTCTTGCCATCAGCAGCTGGCCGTTCTCCATGACTATAGCCATCGAAACAGGCGTACCAGGATTAGCAGCGTCATCAGCGAAAACAAGATCAGCCGGCCGCAGAATATCCAGGTCTATTGCAGGCTTAATTTCCGGACCTTCTGCAGTACCATCTGCATCGGATTCAGTTGTTTCGCTTTCCTCATCTTCTGATTCTTCCAGAGGCTCATACTCTATCTGCACAGCCTGACCGGCACCTATCTGCTGCTTCATACTTCGCGGCAGATTGATGCCATTTACAAGACCGGCGACACGGGCGATGCCTTCAGTTGATATTCCGGAACGCGACTGCCCATTTGCCAGAACAGTAACATTATGGAAGGTCATTGCACTGCTGCAAAAATACCTGGCACCATCCGGTGACATCTCAATTTCCTGATCGGCATTGATTACCATCATGCCATTCTCACTGGCCCAGCCAAATTGACCATCTGGCAAACGTAGCCTGAGTATACCATCCCCACGATAATCCGCGATCAGCCTCGTCCCCATCATGACCTCAACCAGCATAGTACCACTTCTGGCATGACTCATGATTCTTTTCGCTGACTGCACAACAGTAACCTGGTAAAAGCCGAGCCCTGGCTCAAGGCTATCCTTATCTGAGGACAGATCAGAAGCAAGCATGTAGCCACTTGTCCCGTCCGGCAGACGAACCTGATTGAAGCCCCAGCTAATTTCATCCTCTACGACCTGTACAGGCTCATTGTAAAGCGCCTGTGCTACTCTTCGAGACTTGATATCTGGCTGAGCAAAAATGTCGGCCACAGGCTGTTTTACCGCCCTGTAGCTATCATCATAGTGGTATTCGACTGTTCCTGCCTCACGATCATTTTTGCCGATATCTATCTGCAATCGAGACAGCGCCGTCGGAGCGGCCCAAAAAATCAACGCCACGATCAAAAGAAAAACAATAAGCGGTGCGAACCACGGAGGCATCCGCCGATCCGGCTTCTCCACATAAATATCCTTCTTATATAAATTCCAGTACTCCTCAATTTTTTTTGGAGGTCGGAATCCCTGGTTCTTCTTATTTCTGATACTCAAATGCTCTCTCCCTCATACAATAAGACACAAAAAGCTAATGCCTGATTCTTTTCATGACTCAAGCTGATTGAATGTGATAACAATCCCATCTGGCGGCTGATCACTTCAGCAGCGCCATGCAGCTTAAGCTCCGGTTGGCCTGATTCCAGCCTTATTATCTCAAAATCATGCCAACCAACACCTTGGGGACCAATACCGGTTCCCAAAGCCTTCGCAGCAGCCTCCTTGGCCGCAAAACGGGCGGCAAGCGAAGCATATCTGCCTTCGCCTATGCAATCGTTCTGCTCAGCTCTGGTCCATATTCTATCGACAAAAGCCTGCCCCTGTCTGACAGCTGCTTTTTCTATTCTATCAATCGAGATGATATCAGTGCCGCACCTGATCAGCATTTTAAGAGATTCCTCCAATATTTCGAATATGAACAGCCTGCAGAATCACGTCTGCTCTATAGCTTGCAAACAAGCAGGCAGACTGTTTTAATTATAACATGGCTCAAAATATTGTATACGAGAAGGTGATCATATGCTATACCCGTTAAAATTTCACGATGTATATAAGGATTATCTCTGGGGCGGCCGCTCACTGGCCGGTATCGGCAAGAGCCTGCCGGCAGAAGGTATTGTCGCCGAGAGCTGGGAAATATCTGCTCATCCGAACGGACCTTCAATAGTAAAAAATGGCAGTCTGGCCGGTCTAACACTGAATCAAGTGCTTGATACATATCACAACGAACTTCTAGGTCGGTTCGATCATCAGCCCTATTCCAGTAAGTTCCCATTACTGATAAAATTCATCGATGCCTGCGATGACCTGTCAGTACAGGTTCACCCTGATGACGAGCAGGCCTCGAGGCTGGAAAATGGTGAGCTTGGTAAAAACGAGATGTGGTATATAGTTGCCGCCGATAAGGGCAGCCGCTTAATAATCGGAACCAAAGAGGGCATTGACCGCGAGTCTTTTGCCAGTGCAATAGCAAATGGAGACATATCGGCTTGCTTACGTGAAGTTTCCGTACAGGCTGGCGATATAATTGACATTCCTGCTGGCTTGCTTCATGCCATAGGTAAAGGAATTATTATCTGCGAGATACAACAGAACTCCGATACAACCTACCGTGTTTATGATTATGATCGCCAGGATGCATGCGGCAATTTTAGACCTCTTCATCTTGACAAAGCACTTGAGGTAATCAATTTTTCGCTGGGCGACAGTGTAGTTAAGCAACCGATAACAAGATTCAAGAGTTCTTCTGACTCAAGCTTGATCGAACTGCTCGTGCTTAACGATTATTTCGAGGTTGAACGTTGGACCGTATCAACGACCATCGAAGCTCACGATGAGTTCAGCCGTTTCTCTACTCTTACGGTACTTGAAGGTAAAGGCTCAATTATTTGGTCTGATGCAGAGCAAGAACAT
>CAZSLR010000273.1:0-2567 GCA_964607635.1 uncultured Oscillospiraceae bacterium | reverse complement strand
CTGGCAACATAATCGGCAGTTTGGAGAAGTGCCTCGATTTGAGGGCGATCGCTGCCTGCAGTCAGAGCAGCAACAGCATTCTTGATTTGTCCGCTGCCAGAAATGATATGCAAAACCGACTAAACAGGATGAATCTGCTCAATCTTAAGCCGCTTACCGACTATACCGATGATAATAGTAATGAGGAGCCTTGCATCAGCCTGATGCACTATAAGGATTCTCTGGAGCAGGCTGTATTGTCAGGCAGATATGAACAAATAGAGCTGGTGCTTCAACAATTCCTGGATCAGATGAATTCAAGTGGATATTTTAGTTTAGGCAGTGCAGAACGAGTTCGCCAGGAAATGCTATATTTATTTAATAGCTTTGCCCTGAAGTACAGATCAAATAATGCGCTGCCAAATTCTGAAGAACTGGCAGCCTCAGAACTTGCTAGTATCAGCCAGGATTATTCTAATTTTCAGGGTTTTACAGACATGATCTATTGCCTGGCTAATTTTTACTATAACAGGATCAGACGCCAGAACGGCCGCTTCGAAATTAGTGATGTTCGGGATTATCTTGTTTCGCATTTTCATGAGGACATAACAGTAAGTGATCTAGCCAGAAGATATTTCATGAGCAGAGGTTATCTTATGAAGCTGTTCAAACACAAATATGGCACTGGTATTTTTGAATATCTTCAGCAGCTTCGTATGGATAAGGCCAGGGAGCTTCTTGCTGATCCCGATATCAAAATTCAATATATAGCAGAGATTACCGGCTTCAATGATCAGAATTATTTCAGCAAAGCCTTCCGACATGTGACGGGTCAATCCCCCAGTGAGTACAGATGTAATTTGAATAGAAATCAAGTATGACGATTTTACCCGCTAATAATTACTATAACTCCTGTAGAATAAGCAGGCTGGAGTCTAGACTGTATTTGTACTAAGGCATATGAAGATGATTCTATGTCTGATAATTCAAGGGAGGGAAAAACATGAAGAGATTAATCACTATCATCAGCCTTGTTCTGGTACTGGGCATGCTGGCATCATGTGCCGGAGCATCAGAAACCACAACGACTGCTGCACCGAATCAAACCACGACTGCCGCTCCTGATGGAGAAGAAACGACTACGCCGCCTGCGGATGATGAGAAAGAGCCTGTTAACATTTTTATTTTCTCAAATCAACCAGAGTACTCTCAGGCCTTCGAAGCATATATTGAAGAGTACAAAAAAGTAGCACCGCATGTAACCATTGACATGGAAGTTAATCAGGCGGATTATCCCACATTGGTAAAAGCCAAACTCTCATCAGGTGATGTTCCTGAGGTTTTTGTTTCAACTGCCGGTGCCGAGATAGAGCTTTATATGGAATACTCAGCGGATCTGACAGATGAGCCGATGAGCGCCGCGATGCTTGATTCAGTCCGCAGCAATATGTCTTATGATGGCAGAGTTTATGGATTCCCCGTCAAAGCAAATTGCTTCGGTATCGTCTATAATAAAGCGATTTTTGAAGAGGCTGGAATTACAGAACTGCCTAAGACCTTTTCTGAGCTTGAGCAGGCCTGCGAGAAAATAGCAGCAGCCGGATACACTCCTTTTTCCAATGGCTACAAGGAGTGGTGGGTCCAGAAACATATATTTATGCATTTCATTGACGCGTCTACAGATAATGCCTCCGAACTGGTTGCAGGCTTTACTTCAGGTAATGAGAAGTTCGCCGATTATCCGATCATGAGTGAGAACTATTTCGATTTCCTGGACCTGACTATTGAGTATGGAATGCCTAAGCCGCTCGAGGCTGATCTTAATGCTGAGATCGCCGCCTTTGGTACCGGTGAGGCAGCTATGATGACCGGTCAGGGACCATGGACAGAGGAAGCCATATTGGCTATAGATCCTGATCTTCAAATGGGAATCATGGGCTACCCGGTCGATGATAATGCTGAACATGCCAGAATAGCAACGGGTGCTGATCAAGCACTGAGAATTTACAAAGACTCACCTGTAGTCGATGAAGTAATAAATCTATATAACTGGCTCTATACATCTGATTATGGTAAAAAGTGGTTCTCAGAAGTTGCCAAGGTCATACCTCCAATCAAGGACGCACCTATTCCTGATCTGCAGATCCCGAAATCAATGAATGAGATTATTGCTGCAGGAGAACCAATTGCTGACATGACGATCATCTACTCACCTGACAGCTTCCATCAGAAGTTTGGTGAAATAGCTCAATCATATCTTGCTGGTACTGTCGACAGAGCCGCTGCCACTGGTGAAATGGAGACCGCTTGGCAAGAGCTCGGATAAATAGAAGGGAATAACTAACCTTGTCATTAGGACATCGGCAGCTACGCCGATGTCCTTTTGCATGCCAGGCTATTTAGCTAATACGGATTTAACCTGTATATGTTAAAATCGAAGAATATAAATGTGCGGGAGTTGATAGGTAGTGAACATTCAGATCATAACTGCGGGCAAAGGCTTCGACACGCAGAAGGCGATCAGGTTTTTTAAAGAGAGAAGGATAAATGTACAGCTTGTCGAGCTGAGCAAAAAGAGACCGTTAAGT
>CAZSLR010000272.1:1470-2570 GCA_964607635.1 uncultured Oscillospiraceae bacterium | reverse complement strand
ATCCATCAGCATTCATTAATCTGGTAGCTTCACCACGTCTTCCTTCTTCGGCTAAAACTATAGCCTGCTTTGTGATTTCCATATAATCAGCAAACTGCGATCTCACGGTCGCCTCCAGCTGTCGTCCCTCATCTGAGAACAGTGTTGTCTTATAGCTGTCAAGATTACTGATGAACAGGTCAGCATTCGCGTAAATACTGTCCACATGCTTCTGCCTCTCAGGAGTATGCTCGGACATGATAGCGTCTTTTATATCTCCTCTTATCGCCTCAAAAGACTCGCCCATAACGCCAAGCTCATGTAATGGCAAGGTCATGGTCTCGTACATCTTTTTGTCCAGATCAGCGATATTTCTCAAGCTCAGAATTCCAAATATTCCTACGACGATAGTCAATGCTATCAAAACAGTAAAAGCTCCCAATAGGCGATAGCCTATCGGGACCCTTCTTAAGAGTGAAATTCTCTTACCATTGTTATCCTTTGCCAAGGCTTTTTTATCTCCTTTTTTGTTTTTGGTCATTCATGTCCCTCCAAAGTGTTCTGTATTTCTTCCAGCTGACTATCAGACATAATTTTGGCTGGGTTTACGATGAGAACTACCTTGTCACCCTTTTCTCCGAGCTTACCGATTGACTGAACAAATCTGTTGCCAAGTCTACCGATAGTATCAGCAGATTCCAACTGATCAGGGGTCATAGTTACGACCTCATCGACGCGGTCAACGATCAGTCCGATGACCATTCCATCAAGATTTACGATAATTACACAGGTCCTCTCATCGAACTCTGTTGCGGTTCGATGGAAACGCAATCTAGAATCCATAACCGGAATGATCGTGCCCCTTAGCGAAATAATCCCCAACATATATTCCGGAAGCTCAGGCACTTCAATAATTTTCTGCAAGCCTACTATTTCTGTAACATACTTGATCGCGATAGCATATCTATCATCAGCCACATTGAAGGTAAGATACTTGCCCTCCATAGAATCGCTATCTATACCATAATCATCCATCGCTGCCTCAAACTGTCTGCCATTGGCAACCTTCTTATCTTTGTCAAAAAAACCAGCCATTTAATATATCCCCCTATCTAGTTTGA
>CAZSLR010000272.1:0-1370 GCA_964607635.1 uncultured Oscillospiraceae bacterium | reverse complement strand
TGGTAGATTATTGTGAGTAAATATTGAAAACAATATATGAGGAGATATCCATGAAGAGAAGTACAACCAGAAACATTGCTTTTGCCGGTATATTTCTTGCTCTGGCAATAGTATTACCCTTCTTGACTCTACAGCTGCAACAGCTTGGTAATAAGCTTCTTCCCATGCATTTGCCTATTCTGCTTTGCGGATTTATCTGCGGCTGGCCTTATGGTTTAGCTGTTGGTTTTATCGCGCCCTTACTGAGAAGCCTCATGTTCGGCATGCCGCCGCTTATGCCGGTAGCAGCTGCCATGGCCTTCGAACTAGCTGCCTATGGTCTGGTGTCTGGACTGTTGTTTAAGCTATTCCCACGCAAGAATATATTTATTTATGCAAGTCTGATTATTTCAATGATCACCGGCAGAATCGTCTGGGGCCTTGTAAGTATGGCTCTATTTGGAATTCAGGGAAACAGCTTCACCTGGTCGATCTTCATGACTCAGGCCTGGGTCAACGCGATTCCAGGTATTATTTTGCAGTTAATACTGGTCCCATTGATAATTATGGCATTCAAACGAGCCGGATTGATCGATCTTACAGAGAGAACCTCATTGAAGGAGTCTGGCGAGTGATAATTTCCGACAGTTCAGACGAGTTGGCCAAACTCCTATACGAAAAATTTATACAGGCAAAAGACATGCCCCGAAGTGACAGTCCATTTTTAGCTGCTATCGATGGACCTTGTGCCTCCGGCAAAACATTGCTATCGCGAAATATTTTGAATCAGCTTAAATCAAGATACGGCCTGAATGTAGGTTTAATTGAGATTGATCACTTTTTCCTGCCACCAGGGCTAAGAAGCGAGACCAGGTTTGCCGAACCTGGCGGCAATATTCATTATGAGCGATTTCAGCAGGAGGTCATTGAACCTATCTTAGCCCATCAAGCACCAAAATACAGTGTTTTTGACTGCAGTGTAATGGATTATTCAGGCACTATTGAAATATTGGTCAGTGATATGATATTGATTGAAGGGGTTTACAGCCATCACCCTCTCTGGCGAGACGAGCTTGATCTTAGAATATTCTGCCATGCGAATATGGACGTAAGATTACAAAGAATAGAAAAGAGAGACGGTCAGCAGAAGCTAAGACGTTTCATCAATGAATGGATTCCTATGGAAGATAAGTATTTCGAAGCATTCGATGTCAAAAGCAATTCCGATATTATATTTCAGTCCGGTTTCTCCCAGCTCTCTTAGCCTCATAAAGCTTGTCATCTGCTCTGCTGATTAGAAGCTCAAGTGATTTATCCTGCTCTGCGATCATTGCGACACCAAGACTAATTGTAACTCGTCCAATCATACCAAACTGATGACAGGCTATAGC
>CAZSLR010000271.1:0-2571 GCA_964607635.1 uncultured Oscillospiraceae bacterium | reverse complement strand
AAAAAAGATATAATGATCAGATCACTGGTTATTCTCTGGGTGCCTGAGAGCTGATAGCTCCGGCGCGATGCTCAGACCGCTAAGCCAGGGCGAAACAAGCTCAAGGCTTAACTGCCAAAGCTTGCGTGCAGCCTCTTGATCATCAGCTCTCTTACTGGTTTGAGCAGGCTGACCATTATAGAAATATTTGCCGTTGTTTCCAGCATCTGGTCCATGCAGAGCCAGCTGGATCGCAGTGGCAGCTCCCTCAGAAGGTGTTCTGAAGAAGGGCTTAAGCAGACTGGTGAGGCCGCGGCCGAAACCAGTCTGTCTGTCTATGCCCATTTGCGTGGCAACCGCGCCCGGATGGCAGCTGACTGACGTTATACCTCTGCCAGAGGTTCTGTTGGCAAATTCCTGCGTAAATAGAATATTGGCGAGCTTGGACTGTGAATAGGAACGAATCACATTGTAATGCTTGCGCAAATTAATATCTTCGAAATGGATCTTGCCGATCTTATGCGCGCCGGAGGAAACATTGACCAGTCGGGCTGAATCTGTCGTCAGCAACAGTGGACTTAATTGCATAGTCAGCAGAAAATGCCCCAGATGATTGACACCGAACTGCAGCTCCAAGCCCTGCTTGGTTTCCTGGCGGTCGAGTACGATCACGCCTGCGTTATTTACCAATGCGTCCAGACGATCAAATCGCTCACTGAAAACCTTGGCAAAAGCCGTGACCGAGTCGAAGTTGGCCAAATCGGCCAGCATGAGATGCAGCTTATCACTGCCAGACAATTGGCGTACCTGATCCAAGGCCGCTTTGCCGCGAGAGCCGTTGCGGCAGAGCATAATTACCTCTGCTCCAGCTGCTGCCAGTGCCGCTGAGGTCGCCAGGCCCATACCGGAGTTCGCTCCGGTAACCAGCATGATCTGGCCGTCAGCGATCCCCTTGGGAATTGATTTCAGGTCTGTATAGAGCTGTTTATCTGCCATGTTTAGACCGGCCTTTCTATAATAAATATATGCCTGTTCTTACGGGATAGCCCTTCGTACTCACGAATTTTTACGCGGCCATTGCCGCGCAGTGAGATCGTCATGCCTGTACTGACCTCGCGATCAGGCTTAGTTTCCTCCAGCCAGTCTACCATGACTGCGCCGCTGCGGATATACTCTGCCATCTGAGTACGTGAAATACCAAAAGCTCCCGCTGCGATCTTATCCAGTCGAGGCGATGCTGCCGTTACTCGCAGCAGCTCAAATTCTTTTTCAGGCCTGGAAATTTCAGAGAGGCTGACTCTGGACATGATGATATTTTTGTTGCCGACTTTTGCCAGTGTGTTTTCTATAAATGAAACTACGCGGCTTAAACAGATAATAGTCGCGCCCGATCCCTCTACCAGGATATCACCAAGCTGGTCGCGTCGCAGGCCAAGTCCTGTGAGACTGCCGAGATAATCGCGATGCCCCGGAGAATCTTCAGTATCTGCGGTGTCGATGCGCAGTGCGCTGATCACATCTTCAATTTCATAGAATTCAAGTGGCTGGCCCTGCTTGTAGTCGGGCAGCATAAAACAGACCTGCCGCTCACAGCCCTCTAGACCACCGGTACAAGCATAGCTGATCTTGTTTTTCTTAAGCCAGATTTCTGCCTGAGCGCGCTCTGAGGGTGACAGGAAATTGGAATGTGTGATATAACCGCCTCTTGCGGCTTGATCAGCTAGGTCCTTGATGCGATCCATTTATTTGCTCCTTGGTTTGTATCATTAAGATTATAACAAGATGGCTGGCAAATGTATTCTGCTGATAATCATTGGCATCGTTCTGTTAAGCAGATCTCCAAAATGCATTAGTCCTCATTGTTTTATCAGAGCCGGATGTTACAGAAAAGCATAATGGCAAAATGCCGTTATTGACATATGCCCATAACGGCTCTACAATGAATATGGGCATAAGCTCATAACAACAAAACTAAGGAGGCGATATATATGCCAGGATTTAATGGAACAGGTCCAAATGGTGCAGGTCCTATGACCGGAAGAGGAATGGGTTCATGTGCAGGAAATAATGTGGATGCCAGAGGCTTCGGAGCAGGCAGAGGACTGGGATCAGGAGCAGGCAGAGGCATGGGCAGAGGCTTAGGCCGTGGCGCAGGCAAAGGAGCAGGCAGGAGAGGATGTGGTTATGCATCCGCAGGGTTTCGGTTCGGAGGCTGGCCGGCCTATGAACCGACTGAAGAGCAGAAGAAGGAAATCTTGAATAATAAAGCTAGATTCCTCGAGAACGAGCTCAAGACAATTAATGATGAGATCAATAGATTGAGTAATACTGACAACAAATGACCTCATCATATATGTCACAAGGGACAGGGAAACCTGCCCCTTTTTATTGCTGACAAAATAAAACAGCCTTAGCATTTATTGCCACGGCTGTTTATGTAACCTATAAATCAAATTATGTTTTAATTTCTTCCGATATCATAAACGCTTCTTAGTCTGATATTATCAGGTTGACCGCGTATGATTTTCACTTGTTTAGTTCCTGCGTTCATGTCGAAGTAATTATCGCTGAGAACCAGGTCTTCATTGTCGT
>CAZSLR010000270.1:0-2597 GCA_964607635.1 uncultured Oscillospiraceae bacterium | reverse complement strand
ATCTGGGCTATCGGTACAGGCAAGGTCGCGAGCGATGAGCAGGCTCAGGAGGTCTGTGCGTTTATTCGTGGATTGCTTGTTGAGATCTATGACAATGATGTCGCACAGGCCATGAGGATTCAGTACGGCGGTTCGGTCAACGCCAAGAATTCAGCCGGACTGTTTGCTCAAAATGATATCGATGGAGGTCTGGTCGGCGGTGCATCACTTAAGGCTGAAGACTTCAGTGTTATCTGCCATGCCGGACCCAAGCTCTGAGAATGAACGGCCGGCAATGATATAAATCTGACTGGGGCCGTGGATATTTCAAGTATCCCGGCCTCTTTGTAATCAGGAGGAACTACTTATGTCCAAATTAGAAAAAAGACCCGTGGCGCTGCTGGTGCTCGACGGATTCGGCTATAATGAGTCAGCCGAGGGTAACGCTGTAGCGGCTGCCGACACTCCGAATCTCGATCGTCTGCGTGCGTCGTATCCGCATACTCTGGTGCGTACGAGCGGTATGGCAGTCGGTCTGCCCGATGGCCAAATGGGTAATTCCGAGGTAGGCCATACTAATATCGGTGCAGGCAGAATTGTTTATCAGGAGCTTACCAGAATCACTAAATCGATCCAGGATGGGGATTTTTGTAAAAATCCAGCATTGACCGAAGCTGTAAATAACGCTAAAAAGCCCGGACAGGCACTACACCTGTTTGGACTGTTGTCAGATGGCGGAGTACACAGCCACAATACACATTTGTACGCACTGCTTGAAATGGCGAAGAAGGCAGAAGTGCCTGAGGTGTATATTCACTGCTTCTTCGATGGCCGTGATGTTCCGCCCGACTCGGCGAAATGTTATACCGAAGAGCTGGTCAAGAAAACCGAAGAGATCGGTATTGGCAAGATCGCTTCGATCATGGGCCGCTACTATGCCATGGATCGTGACAATCGTTGGGAACGTGTTGAGAAGGCTTACAGAGCGATGGTCACCGGCGAAGGCCCGCAGGCAGAAGACCCCGTCCAGGCTGTCGCCGCTTCCTACGAAGCCGGCGTCATGGATGAGTTTGTACTGCCAAATGTCATAACTGATAATGGTAAGCCCGTAGGTTTGATCAAAGCTGATGACAGCGTGATCTTCTTCAATTTCCGTCCTGACCGCGCGCGTGAGATCACCCGCTGCTTCATGCAGCCGGACTTCAGCGGCTTCGAGCTGCCGAAGGGCCGCTTCCCGCTCCATTATGTAACGATGACGCAGTTCGATAAAACCTTCGACGAATATCCCGGCATCAATGTGGCCTATCGCCCGACCAGCCT
This sequence comes from uncultured Oscillospiraceae bacterium, assembly GCA_964607635.1. Classification (GTDB taxonomy): domain Bacteria; phylum Bacillota; class Clostridia; order Saccharofermentanales; family UBA5734; genus JAAYFZ01. The sequence goes on along the minus strand of CAZSLR010000270.1, from coordinate 1,298 downwards.
GGATAATACATTCGGTGAGTATATTTCAAGCAATGGTCTGACTCAGCTGCGAATAGCGGAAACTGAGAAATACGCTCATGTAACCTTTTTCTTCAACGGCGGTGTTGAGAAGGAATATCCCGGTGAGGATCGTGCGCTGATCCCTTCACCCAAGGTAGCCACCTATGATCTTAAGCCGGAAATGAGCGCATATGAAGTCGCTGAGGAAGCCCTGGCCAGAATAGAAAGCGATAAATACGATGTAATAATCCTGAACTTCGCCAACTGCGATATGGTAGGGCACACCGGAGTCTTTGCTGCCGCCAAGGCCGCGGTTGAAGCAGTCGATACCTGTGCCGGTAAGGTCATAGATGCCATCCTGGCAAAAGGCGGCGTCGCTCTGATTACCGCTGATCATGGCAATGCCGAGCAAATGATAGATCCGGACCAGGGTGGGCCATTTACCGCGCATACTACCTTGCCTGTTGAGCTGATCGTTGCCGGTGCTGGCGATGTTAAACTGAAAACCGGCGTTCTGGCTGATCTGGCGCCGACCATGCTTGATCTGATGAAGTTGGATAAACCCGTTGAAATGACCGGAACCAGTTTGATAGAGTCTTAATCATTTAACGTTTCTGCTTTGGCTGAACTGCCATGTGGCTGTTCAGCCGAGGCGGTATATTATCTTATACTTAGGTGTAATTATCTGAGTAACTATGCTATAATAGCTGTTGGTTCATCAAAGAACCTGGCGATACTAAGGGAACAAAATATAAAGGAGAGAGTCACATGGCAAAACAAAAGAAATTCATGACCATGGACGGCAATACAGCCGCTGCATATACCTCATATGCATTCACTGAAGTTGCCGGCATTTACCCCATTACTCCGTCGTCTCCGATGGCAGACTATACGGATCAGTGGGCTGTTGAAGGCCGTAAGAATATTTTCGGCCAGACCGTAAATGTTGTTGAGATGCAGTCTGAGGGCGGAGCTTCGGCTGTCGTTCACGGATCACTGGCAACAGGAGCACTGACAACAACATATACCGCTTCGCAGGGTCTTCTGCTGATGATACCTAATATGTACAAAATCGCAGGTGAGCTGCTGCCGGGTGTTCTGCATGTAACGGCCCGTGCTGTTGCCAGTCATGCTTTGTCCATCTTCGGCGATCACTCAGACGTTATGGCTTGCCGCCAGACCGGTTTTGCGCTGCTCTGCTCTTCAAGTGTTCAGGAAGCCGCTGACCTGGCAGCTGTCGCACATCTGACAGCTATCAAGGGACGCGTACCTTTCCTCCATTTCTTCGATGGTTTCCG
>CAZSLR010000269.1:0-2603 GCA_964607635.1 uncultured Oscillospiraceae bacterium | reverse complement strand
AGAACTTCGGTGCCGCCGTCGCCTGATGTAGCGTCAACAACTTCCATTGAACCAAGACGACCAGCTTCAAACTTATCGCCGACTTTGCCGGTTGATTTCTCGTCTACCATAGCCTTAAGAGTATGGCCTGCCAGATAACCAACATCGATTGGATTCCAGAGGAACATATATGGGCAGGCGCCGCCTTCTACCATATATTCAGCCATTTCTGAAGGAAGTCCAAGACCTGTTACGGCAACTTTACCAACCAGATCGTTGTCTGTGATGACCTTAGCAGCTGCTGCGATACCAACTGTTGTAGGTGCTACAATGCACTTAAGGTCAGGATATGTCTGCAGCAGAGCTTCTGTCTCAGAAACGCTCTTATCACGGAGATCATCGCCGTAGGCGACTTTTACCAGCTCAAGATCAGCATACTTAGGATCTTCAAGAGTCTTCTTCATATTCTCGATCCAGGTATTCTGGTTTGAAGCAGTTGATGTAGCACTGAGAATTGCAAACTGGCCTGAACCGCCTGTCATATCGAATGCTGCCTCAACAAGACTTACACCGATAGCAACGGGATCTGCCTGATTAACATGTGTCATACGGCTGGCTGGATTAACTGATGAGTCAAGAGAAATGACCTTGATGCCCTTTTTGGCTGCTTCTTTGAGAGCCGGTTCAAGAGCGTCATAATCGTTTGCCGCAACAGCTATACCTGCAACACCCTGGCTGACGAGCTCTGTGATCATTGCTATCTGATCTTCTGCGGTTGGATTTGCAGGGTATTTAACAACTGCGTTGCCTTCAAATTCGGCAACAGCCTCCTTGAAGCCCTCTGCCTGTTTCTCCATGTAAGGATTGCCTGTGCTCTTGGACAGCAATGCATAATCGTTAGATTTCTTGCCACCACCGCCGCAAGCTGCGAGGATGCTGATAGACAGAGCTGTGACCATCACGATGGCCAATACACGTTTGAGATTTTTCATTAGTACTTTCCTCCTTTTGTTGCGCTCCCGCGCTGTTTATATTACCAGGCCTTTTGCCTAATAAACAAAATTATTTTTGCTGCACTGTAAGCTTCTCATGAAGCAAACGCTGCCTTCTTGCTTCTTTGATCTTTCCGGCGACATTCGGAGTCATGACAGAAATTACCAGAAGCATACCAATTATGATCATCAGTACCTGGCTGCTGATGTTGACAAGTCCAAGACCATATTTCAGCAAACCAACAATAAATATTGAAATAATCGCTCCGCTGATCCTGCCTTTGCCTCCACTTGTACTTATGCCGCCTAAAACAACCATAGAAATGATATCGAGCTCATACATCAAAGCTATATTAGGCCTGGTCGATGACATCCTGGATGTAAGGAATATGGCGGTTATGCCGGCCATAAACCCGACCAGTGTGTAAATAATGATCCTGGTCTTCTCAACTTTGATACCAGAGAAACGGCTGGCCTCTCGATTATTTCCGATCGCATAAACTCTTCTGCCAAATTTCGTTTTGTTGATAACAATCGTGAATATAACCGCACAGACGATAAAACAAAGAAGTATAAAAGGTACCGGCCCAATACTTCCCCAGCCGAAGTATTGAAACCAACTAGGGAAGCTGCCTGCAGCCTGGTCTTCAAGAATTACATAAGCCAAACCTCTATACATGGTTTGAGTTGCCAGAGTAACAATCATTGGTGAAAGCTCTTTGAATTTAGTAAGAACCAAACCATTTATGAAACCGCATAATGTCGCTGTGGCTATTCCTATCAGAATCGCGGCTGCCATTGGTACACCATTACCGGCGTTATATGTAACACCCATCATTACAGACGACAATGCAACTGTGGCAGCGACAGATATATCGATCTCACCAATCAGAATAACCATGGCCATAGGAAAAACAATAAAAGTTTTATCCATGAAATCCCTGGTAGCACCAAGTATTCCGCTCAAACTATAATAAGGAGAAATAACTGCGTTGAAAATATTCACTAATATTAAGATTAGAAACAAAATCGCTTCCCAACGCATCAAATATTTCCTGACGAAGCTATCCTGTCCTGCTGATGGAAGCTTAACAGCTGATTTATTCATTAGATGTGCCTCCTTTGCAGATTTCTCTTATCCACTGTTCTCTTAACCATTACATTCACAACGATCGCGATCATAATAATGACTCCGTAGATCGCATCCTGCCAGAAAGGTGAAACCTTGAGCAGAGGCAAAGCATTCCTGAGAATACCCAGCAAAAGAGTTCCAAGCGCGACTCCAGGAACCTTGCCTGAGCCACCTGTTATCGAAACACCGCCAAGTACACAGGCAGCAATTACATTCATTTCAAACCCCTGAGCCGTATCGCCCTGAGCAGAAGCGAATCTGGAGACCCAGAGTATACCGCTAAGTCCAGAGATACCACCCATGATCGTATAGACAAGAATTTGAATATTATCAACATTAGTACCACTGATCTGTGATGCCTCATAATTGCTTCCAACCGCATATATTCTTCTGCCGGTCCTTGTGTAATTAAGGAAGAAATATGCTATCAGGAATATACTCACCGCTATCCAAATAAGACTGTTGATGCCAAGAATATCGTAAAAAGCGATAGCCTTGAA
>CAZSLR010000268.1:0-2611 GCA_964607635.1 uncultured Oscillospiraceae bacterium | reverse complement strand
TGGACATACTATCATTATGGCATTATCTTCTATCGATAGAATTGAGAAGGAAAAGGACAATGAAGATAAATGGACTCAGCTGGAAGAATTAATGAAAAGTGTTTCAGAACTGCTGCAACGAAGCTTACCTGAAAAAAATGGGACAAATGGTGCTCTTGAGCTTAAAGATAGAATATTTGGGGTATCCGCTATCTTAACAGAGCTGCAGCAAGACTCCAATAAAGCTGGGATAAGAGTAGAGTTTGACATTCAAGGTCCAGCTGAGGACGTACCAGCGGATCACTTGCATGATCTGAGCCAGATATTTCGCGAAACAATGACTAATGCCGTAAAGCATGGGAAAGCGGATAAGATCGACTACTTCATGATGATATCAGAAAGCGGTTATGATGTTATCATTGCGGACAATGGTAATTCACCAGAGGATTTTCAAAAAGGTTTCGGCTTGACAAGTATTGAGAAACGCGTCGAAGGTCTGGGAGGAACTGTCAGATTTCAAAATGAAAACAGTGGTTTCGCTGTCTTTATTAAAATTCCACTAAGCAAAAACAAGTCAGGTTAATCTATGCTTCAGAGCAAATAGAGCAAGTTGTGTTCGGTCCTTGAGATCCAGATCATTGAGCAGCTTGGAGATTCTATTTTTAACTGTACTCTCCGAATAGCTTATTTTTTCAGCTATTTCCCGGTTGCTCATTCCTGTTGTCAAGCACTGAAGAATCTGAATATCAGTAGGTGTGAACTCGGTCATCTTACTGATGGTATCATTTTGCTGTGCTGCAGGAACAGGACAGTCTCTCATATAATTGATCCAGAAATCGTGGATGGATTTCTCTGATATATAAAGTCCATAATTTACCATTCTGACTACTTGAACAAGAAGATCACTTTTTATATCCTTAAGAATAAAACCAAAAATGTTTTCGTGAACGGCGCCTGCAACCATTTCTGATTCTTCGAACGCTGTCAGCAGAATCACTCTCGTCTGCGGCGAAACCTTTAAAAGCTGATGAGCGGTATTTACACCATCAATTTCAGGCATTCTTATATCAAGAAGTGCAATATCAACCGTTTGTGAAGCGCACTCTTCCATTGCCTCTCTACCATTGCTGACTGAGGCGACAATAGTCATATCCTGCTCCTGAGCTAGCAATGATTTAAGCATTTCCCTAAACAATGTCTGGTCATCCGCGATCAATATTCTCATACTAGGCCTCCAAGTACTGATGTCTCGCATAGGTATTATACATATCATAACGCAAATCAGCCAGCTCATGCTATAATGAAATAGAAAAATCTGCATAGATTCGAGGTATAAGATGCCTGAGCATAAGAAAATTGATCATGAGAGAAAAATCTCTGATGACAGAGATTTCTTCCAGTTATCGTGGCAGCTGACGCTAAGATATATATTCATATACCTGATTATGGGATCAATTTGGATCTGGTTATCGGACCTCTTATTGTATTTGATCTTCAGAGATCGGCAGCTTCTTAATAACATAAGCATGGCAAAAGGCTGGTTCTTCATGGTGATCAGTTCATTGTCATTTTTTCTTATGCTTCGCAAGAGGCAGAAGCTTTGGTCGAGTGCTCTCGATAGACTGGAAATACAGCAGAAAAACATCGTGGAGCAAGAAAGGCTGATCGAGGAGAGTCAGAAACGCGCATACGAAGCTGATCGTATGCGAGAACATCAAATGTACTATGATCCTCTTACACATTTACCGAATCGTAATTACTTGGAAAGAGAATATAATAAACGCAGCCGTAATCAGAGCATAGCTATAGTATATATTGATATTGATGATTTCCGGCATATCAATGATAGTCATGGCTATGAGGCAGGCAACAAAATTCTCAGAAGGATCGCGGAGGTTTTAAATTTGAATCTCAGAGATTCTGATGTTGCTGCCCGGCTAGGGGCTGATGAATTCGCGCTTCTGGTCGAACCGGTTGAGTCGAGAGATTCACTTAATGCCTGTATAATCAGAATACAAACAGAGCTCAGAGGGATCTGGGATATTGGTGGTAAGAATGTCTACCTGTCATCCAGTGCTGGTGCTGCGCTTTTCCCAGAGCATGGTGATAGCTTCGATCAATTGTTGCATAATGCTGAGCTGGCAATGGTGAATTCAAAGGTCAATGGTAAGAATACTTTTTCACTGTTTATGTACGATATTAGGCAAAAGGCGGTTTATCATGCAGACATGCTTACACAGCTGCGGAGAGCAATAGATAATAATGAGTTTTTGGTCTATTACCAGCCTCAAATCAATCTAGTTGATGGATCTGTTAGAGGAGTAGAGGCGCTTGTAAGATGGCAGCATCCTGAACGAGGAATCTTATCACCAGGTGAGTTTATTAGCTTGGCTGAGGAGAGCGGTCTGATAATTCAAATAGGTGATCTGGTTCTTGAAGAGGTAGCTAAACAGAAGGAAATATGGATCAAGCAAGAGATCTGCCCGCAGACTATCTCAATTAACATCTCAGGTAAACGCTTAAGAGGTAAGGATCTGGCAATTGCCTTGAGTAGAGTTTTAAAACCTTCAGGTGTAGATGAAAATGGTCGCATTGAGATTGAGCTAACCGAAACTGTTATGCTGGAAAACCC
>CAZSLR010000267.1:0-2643 GCA_964607635.1 uncultured Oscillospiraceae bacterium | reverse complement strand
ACGCCGACAAAATTGGCCTTCGGGCTTATATTGACGGCTACCTGCCGATTACAGGATAAAATAAACCGGTTTAATATGTTGCCAATTTGTTGACTAAAATATATAAAATATATAATAAACTGAAATATTACAAAAGTAGAAAAAATGTATAAGATGCCTTCAGGAAAGGGATATACGGGATAACAAACATATGATCTTATCTAAAAATATAATAATATTCGCAACTGGAAATCATGTTCACGGGTAACCGTGACCGGGGTTCGAATCCCCGACTCTCCGCCACTGGAAAGGTCTGAGGCTGTAAAGTTTCAGGCTTTTTGCTTTTTGTAAAATAGTGGTCGACCAGCTATAGATTATTTCATCCTAGCTGATCGACCTGATTTAATTTTATTATGCGTTAAAATTCATATGAATAATCTCAGTGTGCCTTGTCAGTTTTTCCTGCGCTCTCGCTTGAAGCCTCGCGATCAGCGGCCATCTCTTCAACAGTCTTGACCTTGAGTCTGTTGCTGCCGTGGAAATCATCGCGTGTTGCGATATAGGTACCATCGAGCTTCGCTTGTTCAATGCGAGCTTCTGCTAGCTTGATCTCTTCTGCATATTGTGGCAGCCACTGCTTCCCGGCAATCAACATTTCATCTGTCATCTGCCAGATTTCGTTTGGATCACAGACAGCGCCTACGAGCGAGTCCATCATCATAGCCTGCTTGAGCAATGAGACATCGCCGGCAACGGCTGCCTCTACAGCCAGCTTCTGAACCCAAATTGAGCTGCTGCACACGGCGGCGCAGCCAAGAGGCAGATCGCCGACCTTGGGAATGCTTATTCCGTTGAAATCAACATAGCCCGGTACTTCAATCACGCATTCATCGGGCAGGTTTGTGATACAGCCTTCGTTCATGACATTGAAGTGACCGCGATAGGTGCGTCCGGTTTCCAGTCCCTCGATTATGTATGAGCCATGCTCCTGACTTCTGAACTCAGCTGCGTATTTCTTAGGATCCTCTTTCATCCAGTTCGGGAAGTCTGTCTCGAACCAATTGCGGCTTTCGGTACAAATTCTAAGATAACCACCGGTTTCGCCGTTGATCCATGTATCCAGGCTGATCCAGTTTTTGATCTCATCTAGTCTCTTTCTGTACCATGGCACATATTCTGACAGATGCCCGTTGGATTCAGTAGAGTAATAACCAAATCTCTTCAGCATATCAATTCTGACCTTCTCGGTCTGGCTCAGCTTCTCATCAGCCTCATATGCCGGCAAAATTTTATCCAATAGATCCTCGCCCTGGTGTCCTACCTTGATATACCAGGTTTGGTGGTTGATTCCGGCACAGATTATATCAATTTCCTCTTTTTTATATCCAAGTGCTTCCGCTATTTGGTTATGGCCGCCTTGAACACCATGGCAAAGACCGATCGTTTTCACGCCGCCATATTTATTGCAGGCCCAGGTGATCATGGCATTGGGGTTTGCGTAATTAAGCATAATACAGCCTGGCTTGGCGACTTCTTTGATATCGCGACAGAAATCAAGCATTGCAGGGATGCCGCGTTGACCATACATTATACCGCCGGCGCAGAGAGTATCACCGACACATTGGTCAATTCCATAGCGCAGAGGGATCTCAACATCATGACTGAATGCTTCCAAGCCTCCGATTCTGACAGCATTTATGACATAATCAGCATCTGAAAACGCCTCTCTTCTGTTTAGCGTCGACTTGATTTTGATTTTCAAACCGTTACTATCGATGTCTCGCTGACATAGTGCTGTTACCATTTCAAGATTATTTTTATCTATATCGGTAAAAGACACCTCCATGTCCTGAAACTCAGGAACGCAAAGCAGATCGGTCAGGAGTGTTCTTGTGAATCCGACGCCGCCGGCGCCAATAAATGCTACCTTCATTTTTGTTTGCCTCCATAGCTTTGATAGCTTCATTTTAGAAGTATATCTAAGCGATTGTGACAATTAAGCTGATATGATCTTCATAAAATGTAAACTATTATGATATGATTTTGTCAAGGAGTGTGATTCAATGAAATTAAGTGACTTTTACCAGGATGAGCTCTGGCGAGGCTGCTATTCTGCCAGTATTTCGGCTTTTTATGCACGGAAGCTGGAGTTTTTTGATATGGCGCTTCATACACACCCTCAGGTCGAGATCATGTATGTCGCTCGCGGCCGGGCTCATTTGTTTGTGGAGGATGGTCTGCCGGTTCACGGTAAGCAGCATGAGCAGATATCCGCCTATGTTTTGAAGCGTAATGATTTGATTTTTCTTAATGGAGGAGTGCGACATCGCCTTCATATTACCGAGGATTGTAAAATATTCAATGTTGAGTTTGCCTTCCGAGAAAACATGAACCAAAACATGGATTCGCTGAGGGGATTGCTTGAGACCAGCTCTGAGCTGAGGAAATTTATTGGGCTAAGGCGAGGCCATGTTGTGATTCAGGATGCGGCCGGCAGAATCGAAAACTTGTTTGGCTTCCTTATGAACGAGCTTTCGCCTTATAAGAATGGCAGTATTGAAATTGGGTCGGGTATCAATAGTGATATCATTGACAATATTCTTAGAATAATTATTCTTCTGGTTGCCAGAAGCGGTACACATGAGAAGCTTGAGGCTGGTGAGA
>CAZSLR010000266.1:0-2653 GCA_964607635.1 uncultured Oscillospiraceae bacterium | reverse complement strand
AAATCAAGCGGACTGGCAAAAGACTCGTCCTCTTCACGTACTTCCGCACTACTTAGCATTTCCATGACCATAGTGAAATTCTGTTCTTCTTCCGGTGCTTCGTGATAGAGATAGAGAATGAGCGCCTGCAAAAGCGCGGTCTCCGACTTTTCCCAGAATGGATCAATATTACCAGCTGTTTTTGGTGTAGTGTTGCGGATCAGATTGGTAACAAGTTTGAGTACATCCTTATCATCTCTGATGTAGCGGAAGGGATTGTAGCAGTATGATTCTGACATATTGATCAGGTCAAAAACTCTGACATCATAGCCGTTTTCTCGAAGTAGATGTCCGGTTGATCTTAACAGCTCCGCCTTGGGGTCTGTGATCAAGAAAGAACAGTTGCACTGCATGATATTGGGTTTTGCGTAAAATCTTGTTTTGCCGGAGCCGGAGCCGCCGATCACAAGCACATTGAGATTACGCCGATGCTTATAGCTGTCAAAGCTGATCTTGAAATGTTCCGTTAGCAGAATATTGTCAGCAAGGTTTTTGCTGCTATACTTTTTGCCGAGCTTCACTGGATCTGCCCAGCTGGCTGAACCATGCTCCTCGAGTGGTCTTTTGTTCTTTCTGGTTGAGTAGTAGATGCCGATACCGAGGCCATATGCCAGTGTAAATATCAAGATTGTGCGAGTGGTATTTTCAGTCCATTTAATACTGAATGGATTTGCCATAATACTGTTAAAAGAATCTAATAGGCCAGCCAGGTCGTTCTTAGAAAAAAGAACCGGGGCGGCCAATACAGCCGCCCACAGTACAAAGATCCACAAAACGAGCCAGCCCAGCCAGTGATAGCGGCTGTTTTGTCTGGCTATTTGATATCACCTCTCAATCTGTTTCTCTTCAGCTCTCTTCCTGCGTGCCTTCGCCTTCAGGACTTTTACCAGTACCTGATCAACAGCCTCAAACGGACCTTGCTGCTCGACCAGCTGATTATGTTTGTCATAGAGAGCGTTCACGATTATTCCATGTTCCTGATGACTGAGCCTGAGCACGCGATCCTTGTCCGCCATTAGCAACCTCCGCTCTGTCATCGCTGAGGCTGAGGCGGTTTCTTGCCTGGCGCAGATTTATCTATTGCGGTTTCAAGTTGCTGCTCGATTCTTCTTGTAATCGTGTTTGCCGCCTGCCTGACATCACTCAGCCAGCTACGGATGCCTGTATTCTCCAGCGGCCAGGCATGATCTTTGAATTCGCCGGTACCAAGTTCATAGTAGTTCTGGCCATAGTGCATGGCTACAATAGTCGCGGCACATTTTGCCTTAAAACTATTCTCGAGGCGATCATAACCATCGGTCATGCTGCTTAGCTGCGCATGTGCCATTTCTGTTAGAAGCGCTGAGAAAGCCTGCTCATCTGCTAAGCCGCTTTTCATGCGGATGACCATTTTACTTCTATCGAAAAATCCGTTCATCGATTCAAGGTTCTTATCAAGAACAACCTGGACGGGCGAGCCTTTTGCCATAGCCGGTAAAAGCTCTGCCAGGTTATGTTGCATGATGTCTTGCTGAGCAGCCGCCGGTCCTCTGGTCTGATCAATATCAAAGACACGGCTGACGCGATAGCTGATGCCTTCGCTACCATCCTCGCGGGCATAAGTGACTGATGACAATACTTTCAGACCAGTCTCACCCTTATTGACCTGTCTGTTTTCTGCCTGCCACTGTTTGAAGCTTGCGATTTGATTGATATCCTGTTCTCGCTGTTGGAGAAGCAGCAGAATATTGCTCGTTGATATGGTCGGATTATTCGCAGCTGTTTTCAGGAAGCGGCTGAAGTGACCAGATGATTCAGGAATCTTACTGGTAGATAAGTTCAGCAGATCCATTGTACTTTCAAGCTCCTGCTGTTTCTGCTGCTTCCACTGTTCTTTGTCAAAAGCGGTGTTATCTGTTGTTTCTGCCTGCTGAGTTTCCATAAATTGATCAAGAGTGCTCATGTGCTACCTGCCCTTTCTTGGTTTGCCTGATTTACTCAGATGCTTGTCCGGACTAAACTCCGGCATCGTCCTGTTCTTATTGAATTCTGCTCTGATTCTGCTTAGTTTTTGTCTTACTGAGGGACGGTCAGTTTCTGAATCGGAGACGCTTCTGCTGTTCAAAGAACGTTCTGACTGAGAATTCTGTATCCGCCCCTTGATAGGGTTTGCCTGCGCCTGATCTTTCTCGATTGTCGCGTTGATCTCACCGGCATCGAAGCTGGCAATTTCCAGACGCTGCAGCACGCGACTAACCTTGGACTGATCGTCCGCTTTTACCATCAGGTCGATCATGTTGTCTGGATTCTTCTTATCGCGAAGTGCCGTGAATAAGATGCCATATTTCTTGGCAAGTCTGGCAAACTCTTTCATCCTCTCGGGATCAATCTGGAATACTTTTAGTGAACGCCCTTCCTTGAGCATACGAACCAATCTGGTTTTGCCTTTGGTCTTCTTGTTATCTTTTGATAGAGCTGTCAGGTATTGTACAAGGTTAAAAGTCGCCTTGCCTGTCAGTCTGATGGCCATATCACCGAATCTGAGACTGTAATCGATCAGCCGATCCGCGGTCTCACCGCCATTTAGCATGAGTGTGTTCCTCCTTTTCTACTTGCTGTTTAACTTGTTCTGATG
>CAZSLR010000265.1:1208-2659 GCA_964607635.1 uncultured Oscillospiraceae bacterium | reverse complement strand
CTGATATATCGTTCTACGGCATCGGCTCTGCCACTGACTGAATATCCTGCTTTCAGTAGATTTTCAATACTGTCTACACGCATGATCTCACCACGATGAATGATCATAACTGTCTCCAACATGCTTGTGATTTCCTCAATCAGATGAGTAGAGATTATGAAGGTACGCGGTTTATCAGCATATGTCTGAAGCAGGGATTGATATAGCAATTGTCTGTGATTAGCGTCCAGCCCAAGAACCGGCTCATCAAGAAGTATATAGTCAGCGTCTACACACAAGGCAACGATAGCTTTGAAAATTGAGTTGTACCCAGTTGAGAGCTGTTTCATTTTCTTCTTGCCGCTAAGCTCAAATTTGTCACAGAGCTCATTAGCCCTTGTCTGGTCGAAGCCCGGGTAGAATTTCGTAGACCATTTCATTGCCTGCTCTACCTGCATATTCTCAGGATAGCAATTCTTCTCGGACATATAGTAGATCTTGCTAAGTGCTTTATCATTATCAATTACTGTTTCTCCATCAACGCTGATCGTACCTGAATCAGCATAGAGTCTGTTTGATATGAGATTAAGCAGTGTTGATTTTCCTGCTCCATTACGTCCAAGAAGTCCATATATATGTTCTGGCTCGAAGCTAAGACTGACGTTTTTCAGCGCCTGAACATTACCGAATTTTTTGTTTACACTCTCGACTTGGATCTTATAATCGTTTCTACTTCTGATCACCATTTGTTTCACCCCCGTAATTTCTCTCGATCAAAGCGATCAAATCCTGTTTTGATAGACCCAGCTTGCCTGCTTCAGTCAACAGACGCACAATATACTGCTGGTAAAAGTCCTGTTGTCGTTTTTCTCTTACCGCTTGTGCGGCACCTTGGCTTACAAACATACCTAATCCTCTCCTCTTATAAATGAGTCCTTCATCAGCAAGCTTATTCATTCCCTTGAGAACTGTAGCAGGATTGATATTAAATCGTGCCGAGAGCTCAGTAGTGGAAGGAATTTGACTGTCCTCCGGGAAGGCGCCGGTGAATATAGCATCCTCGATCTGCTCTGATATCTGCAGAAAAATTGGCTTGTCACTTTGGAAGTCTAATTGCATCATGTTCACCTCGTTCCTTGGTTAGTTACTTATGTAATTAAGTATATGTGCAATTAACTTGAATGTCAACACTGCTTTTCGGCAAAAAAAAAGCTGCCATACAGGTCACTGCACTGGGCAGCGTCCATATGAACAGCTTAAGAAGATCATGGGTGACTATTTAGATTACATTTCAGCGGGCAGTATTATTGACCTGTGATCGCTTCGGCCAGCTCTTGTGCCGCTGATCTGAAGCTATCGTCTGGATTCCAATTACATTTGACTTCATTGTCGATCACGTCGAAGCCTGCCTGTGATAGCATATCGCGCAGAACCTTATTGCCTTCGCCGCTCCAGCCGTAGCAGCCAAAAGC
>CAZSLR010000265.1:0-1108 GCA_964607635.1 uncultured Oscillospiraceae bacterium | reverse complement strand
GAGAAAGGTGTAAGAATATTGGCGTAGTATTTGATCGCCTCGGCCATAAGCTGACATTGATCAGCCTTATCATTAAATAACTCTTTAACCGCGAAATGCTGGCCAAAAGCGTCGTTTGAGAAGAGAATATTATCATCTGTAAGGTATGTTGCCATGCTGTCAGGCCAGTGAAGCATACGCATCTCTACGAAGATCAGTTTTTTGCCATTTCCGATATCAAGAGAATCGCCTGTTTTAACTACATTCAGATTCCAATCAGTTTGATGATACTGTCCTGTCAGGCTCTTTACGGCATTCGCTGTACAGTAAATCGGTGTACCGGGGATTTCGTTAAGCAGCTCTGGCAATGCCCCGCTATGATCTACCTCGCCATGATTGACAATAATATAATCGATACTCTTAAGATCTATTTCTTTCTTAAGATTAGCGACGAAATCATTTGAATGAGGTTTCCAGACTGTATCGATAAGAACTGTTTTCTCTTCTTGTATCAGGTATGCGTTCTGACTGGACCCATTGTGAATTGAATAGTCATCACCGTGGAAGGAATCGAGCTCCCAATCGATATGACCGACCCAGCTGACATTGCTCTTGACGTGTTTCTTCATTTTGTATTTCCTCCAGTGTCTTTTTATACAAGCATAAGGCCGGTATATCAGTTACCGGCCAGCTATTTTTACTGAGGTTATACTAGCATATATAGATGAGCTGCAATATGACAAATGATACAGTTTACAGTAGTTAACAATGCAAATTCTCTTAAACTCTTTAGAAGAGCTTCTTTATTCCGCCGAGAAGATCACCAGCTTTGTCTGCTGTCAATTTCGCTTTTACAGCATCAACTACCTTGTCGACCATGTCGTCAGGAAGATCTATGCCACTAACTGATTCAATAGCTTTTACAGGATCCTTTTTGAATTTATCCGCGAACCCCTTGTCGTTCTTTACCTTTTCAACGATTGTTTCAATTTTTTCTTTAATATCCATTGTCTTTCTCCTCCTTGAATGTGTGAATAATATCATTATGTTAATTATATCATTAATAGCAAGTTGACTAGTACCGGCAATTTTAATGTAACACTGGCATCGAAGTACATACCTGTGTACT
>CAZSLR010000264.1:0-2668 GCA_964607635.1 uncultured Oscillospiraceae bacterium | reverse complement strand
ATTTCCCGGATGTCACGGATGACCTCGGAGATCTCGCGACGCATATAGCGATTCTTATAGAGACAATAAACGGAGCAAAATGAGCAGGAGTTTGGGCAGCCTCTGCCCGCCTGGACAGGAAGAAAATTACCGGTCTTCTTACCGGCAAAAACCTCATACTTCGGAAGAGGATAGCTCAAATTATCAAGTGGCATATCATAGAATTCCTGCAGATCATTATTTGCGTAATCCGCTACCATTTTGGGGAAAGCCAGCTCACCATCACCAATAATTACACTGTCACAATATTTTTTGGCTTCCTCAGGCATCAGGCTCGCCATATAGCCACCCATAACGACTGTTTTTCCGCGCTTCTTGAATTCTGTGGCGATATCGAGACTTCTTATCATGGCATGCCCCATACCGGAGATGGCAATGATATCCGCATCCGTTTCGAAATCAACATCATCAATTGTTTCCAGACAGCACTCAAATTCACAATCCGGAACAAGTGCTGCCAGAATAGCCGGGGCAAGCCCGACAAAATAGAGCCGCGATTTCTTGATCAGTTTTCTGTCCTTGGCATATGGCGTTGATTGAATATAATATATCTTCACTAATAGCCCCTCATTTTTCTTCTCAAATAGCCGGTCAACATGTTCTTATAGAATTCAATGTCCATGAAGTCATATATTCCTGATTTTTTCGCCAGGTTATACAGCCGTAGGACCAGTTTATTATATTCCCTATAGAATTGCTGCTTAGTCAGTTTTTCCGGCTCAAGTACCAGATGTAGAAAATCATAATCCTCAATATCATCCGAGACAATTCTGTCCTTATACTCTTCGTATAGGGGCGTGCCTGGGATCGGTGTAAATATGGACACAGTAACATAGAGAAGCTTTGTCTCTTTTACGAAATCATAGAGCTTACGGAAGTATGCCTTATCTGCGGACAAAGGCGCGATCATCAGGGCGATACAGTGCGCATCAGCGTTTCTAAGAACTTCGATGCACTTTCTGTTCTCATCGATACTGACCTGCTTGTTCATTGCCACTAATTCTTCATTACTGATTGCCTCAAGACCTACCAGGAAATAGATGAAGCCAATGCTTCGGAGCTCTCTTACTAGATCCTCGTTATTTGCTATGAAATCCGCCCGGGAATAGCAGATAAAGGTTTTCTCAATTTCATTTTCTCTGATCAGTCTGATAAACTCAAGCAGGCGGGCTTTGTCTACCAGAAAATCATCATCAACGATCTGGATATTTTTACTCTCGATCGTTTTAATCTCCTCGATCACCAACGACAGATCTCGGGCACTGTATTTGCCTCCTGCCAGCAGGGTGCAATAGCAAAAATTGCAGGAATAAGGGCAGGAGAACGCGGTCTTGATCGTTGCTACCTCCTGTAGATGCAGATAGTGATATTTGCTTTTGTGTTTATTGAAAAAACTCCGGTCAGGGATCGGCAATGTGTTGATATCTATTGGAACAAGCTTATTTTGAATGAACCTGCCATCCTGCTTGTAAATGAGTCCGTTGATCGTCGATAAATCAGCGCCGGCAAGCAAATCGCCAAAAGCGGAGACACTTTCGCTTCTCAGGAGGTAGTCTATGCTCTCATCATAGAACGCCTCATAATTCATCTGTACATGAACTCCGCCGATGATCGACATAATATTGCTGTTAATTTCCTTCGCTAGGCGGCAGTACTCTATCATCAGCTTCTGCTGCGTAATATAGCCTGTAACCGCGACAACATCAGGCTTTTCCCGCAGGATGGTGTCTTTTACACTTGTGTTTTCTATCAAACCATCATAAATGTAGCCCTCGAAGCCCCTATGAAGCAACTCCGTATAGAGATATTCCAGTTCAAGCGGCTCATTATCGAGAATGTTGATAAAGCTCAATTTGTTGGGAGCTTGAGGACGGATCAGCAATACCTTCATGCCCTGCGGCCTCCAACCATTTTCTTGATATATTGACAACTGATCTGGCCTGCCCCGATAGATAGCTTCAGGGTGGTTTTCACGCCGTAACGCTTAAACATGTAGACAACGTTTCTTGGCAGCAGTGTTATTTTATAGTAGAGCTTCAATATTTCGAAATAGTATCTGCCGACGGATATTTTGTCCGGCTTGATCACAAGGTGAGCCATATCCCACTTCTCGTGCTCTTCGTAGGGTATGATCAAACGGTCCTTATACTGGCAAAAGTAGGGCGTCCCCGGCATGGGTGTGAAGGGCTGCAGATTGACAAAAACCAGACCGAGTTGTTTTAAGTAACGATGTAAATTGCGGAAGTCGCTCTTATTCCAGTCGACGCCGAGAATAACGGTAGCATAACATTCTATGCCGTACTTCTTTAGGATTCTGACTGCTTTCTCATTATCTTCCAGCTTGGACTTTTTATTGAACTGATCAAGCTCGTTTTGTGAGGCTGCCTCTATGCCTACGATGACTGAACCAAGTCCAACCTGAGATAATGCTTCGATTATATCCTCATTCGCGGCTATAAAATCAGCTCTGCCATATACCAGAAAATTCTTCTCGATTTTGTTTTCCTTAAGCTTGGCGGCGAACTCTAGCAGTCTGTCACGATTGAAGAGGAAATCATCATCAACAATGTAAACTTCCTTTTGCGGAATTTGAAGCAGCTCAGTGATGACATCATCGATCGCTCTCGCT
>CAZSLR010000263.1:0-2670 GCA_964607635.1 uncultured Oscillospiraceae bacterium | reverse complement strand
CGGTTACTACCACCTTGACCACGGTTGAGGCCACGCGACAAAAAGCCCGGCTGTTTCCAGCCGGGCTTCGTTGTTGTGTTTGTGTTGGTTTGACAATTACTCGATGATTGTTGAGATTGTGCCTGAACCAACAGTTTTGCCGCCTTCACGGATAGCGAACTTGAGTCCTGGTTCCATAGCGATTGGTGTGATCAGGTTAACTGTGATCGTTACGTGATCGCCTGGCATGCACATTTCTACGCCTTCAGGAAGCTCTGCTACGCCGGTAACGTCAGTTGTACGGAAGTAAAACTGTGGGCGGTAGCCATTGAAGAATGGCTTATGACGGCCACCTTCTGCCTGTGTCAGTACATAGACCTGACCGGTGAAGTGTGTGTGTGGTTTGATTGAACCTGGTTTAGCGATAACCTGTCCACGCTCAACGTCATTACGGGTAACACCACGGAGCAGTGCGCCGATGTTGTCGCCAGCTTCTGCCTGGTCGAGCAGCTTGCGGAACATTTCAACGCCGGTAACAACTGTGTTCTTGGGCTCGTCGGCAAGACCAACGATCTCAACAGCGTCGCCAACCTTGACGATACCACGCTCAACACGGCCGGTAGCAACTGTACCACGACCTGTGATTGTGAAGACGTCTTCTACAGGCATTGCGAAAGGCAGGTCTGTAGGACGTGAAGGTGTTGGGATAAATGTATCAACAGCGTTCATCAGCTCATGGATGCATTTGTACTTAGGATCTGATGGATCTGTGCTTTCGCACTCAAGTACGTCAAGAGCTGAACCCTGGATAACCGGGGTGTCGTCGCCTGGGAACTCGTACATGTTAAGCAGCTCACGAACTTCCATTTCTGTCAGCTCGATCAGCTCAGGGTCAGCCATGTCACACTTGTTCAGGAATACGACGATCGAAGGAACGCCAACCTGACGTGCGAGCAGGATGTGCTCACGTGTCTGAGGCATCGGGCCGTCAGCAGCTGAAACAACGAGGATAGCGCCGTCCATCTGAGCAGCACCAGTGATCATGTTTTTGATATAGTCAGCATGGCCTGGGCAGTCAACGTGTGCGTAGTGACGAGCTTCTGTCTGGTACTCGACGTGTGAGGTGTTGATCGTGATACCACGCTCTCTCTCTTCAGGAGCCTTGTCGATATTATCGTAGGCTGTATAGGACGCAGAACCGCCCATAGCGAGAACTTTTGTGATAGCAGCGGTCAGTGAAGTTTTACCATGGTCAACGTGGCCGATCGTGCCAATGTTTACATGGGGCTTGGTTCTTTCAAATTTTGCTTTACCCATTTGAAGTAATCCTCCTTTTTATTCAGCTATTTTTGCTGATTGGTTTTAATATTTTTGATATCTAAATCATTATTACAGCCGGTAAGCCGCTATAGTTCATTTTACACAATTCTAGCGGTTTGGCAAACCTTATGATTGGCTGTTTCCTTACTTGCCTAGTACTTTTTCTACGAGGCTCTTAGGTACTTCTTCGAAGTGGTCGATCTGCATGACGAAGGTTCCGCGGCCCTGTGTACGTGAACGCAGGACTGTGGCGTAGCCGAACATCTCTGACAGCGGTACCTGAGCAGTGATCTGCTGGGCGCCGGAGCGAGCTTCCATGCCCTCGATACGTCCGCGACGTGAGCTGATATCGCCCATTACGTCGCCCATGTACTCTTCAGGCACTACTACGTCTACTCTCATCATTGGCTCAAGCAGGACCGGGTCAGCCTTGCGGCAAGCTTCCTTGAAGCCCATTGAACCGGCGATCTTGAACGCCATTTCTGATGAGTCAACATCATGGTATGAACCATCAACTACTGTTACGCGGAAGTCAACTACAGGGAAGCCGCCGAGGACGCCGCTGTTCATGGCCTCCTGAATACCGGCATCGATCGGTGCGATGTATTCCTTAGGAATTGCGCCACCGACAACCTTGTTGACGAACTCGTAACCAGTTCCTGGCTCCGTAGGCTCAACCTCGAGTACACAATGACCATACTGACCGCGACCGCCGGACTGACGAACGAACTTGCCGTCTGCCTTAACTGCCTTGCGGATAGTTTCTCTGTAAGCGACCTGAGGTGCGCCTACGTTGGCCTCAACCTTGAATTCGCGGAAGAGACGGTCAACGATGATATCCAGATGCAGCTCACCCATACCTGAAATAAGTGTCTGGCCTGTTTCCGCGTCTGTATAGGTACGGAAGGTCGGATCCTCTTCAGCAAGCTTAGCCAGAGCGACGTTCATCTTATCCTGGCTGGCTTTTGACTTAGGCTCGATAGCAACTGAGATAACGGGCTCGGGGAATTCCATGGATTCAAGAATTACTGGATGATCATCGTCACAAAGTGTGTCGCCTGTTGTTGTGTCCTTCAGGCCGACAGCAGCAGCGATGTCACCGGAATATACGCGTTCTATTTCGGCACGATGGTTGGCGTGCATCTGGAGGATGCGGCCGACACGCTCGCGCTTGCCTTTTGTCGCGTTCTTGACATAGGAACCGGATTCGAGTGTACCGGAATAAACACGGAAGAAACAGAGCTTACCGACATATGGATCTGTCATGATCTTGAATGCAAGAGCGGCAAAAGGCTCTTCGTCACTAGAGGGACGTGCTTCTTCCTCTTCTGTATCTGGATTGATACCGCTGATAGGCGGAATATCCAGTGG
>CAZSLR010000262.1:0-2679 GCA_964607635.1 uncultured Oscillospiraceae bacterium | reverse complement strand
CCAAAACGCCAGATCTCTCTTGGTGTATCTGTTCCATGTGAGCGGAACATCGGCAAGAAAGCGCCGAACTGATACATCCGCAGATAGAACTCTCTATAAGCCGGATCCTCACAGCCCTTGTCGTATTTTCCGGCCCAGAACCACTGTTCCTTGCGGGCAGTGAAGAAGGCGCCGATATCCATTGTCCAGTAGGGCTCACCCGTAACGCAGAAATTGGTCGCGGCTGTGATCTGCGACTTAAACATTTCCCAGGTCGCCGCGGTATCACCGGACCAGGTGATCGTGGCATAACGGTGCTGTCCGGCATATGAGGACCGGGTAAGATTGATTACACGTTTATCTGAGGTTTCGGCTCTTTGGCCGCTGTAGATTCCCTCTGAATGCAAAAGCGAGTAAGCGTTGATCTGTGTCGGGTCAAGATAGCGTCTGGCCTCATCACAATTGATGGCGATTCGTGCCTCAGGCTCCGGCTTGATAATGCCCTTCCAATCACCCTCGAAGGGTTCAGTACAATCGCACCACCAGGCATCAAGTCCGCTGGAAAAAAGCCCGCGTGAGGCTTGCTCCCAATATGTTCTTCGGGCGTTCTCATCAAAAGCGTTATATGTCGACATATTGCCAAGCATATAGCCCTTTTCAATCATTTCAGCTGAATTAGTGCCGCCAGGTGCCATATTAGGCCAGATTGAGATCATCATGCGAACATTCATATCATGCAATTCTCGAACAAGTGACTGTGGATCAGGGAACCTGCTGGTATCAAAAACCTTCTCGCCCCAGAGGTCGCCCTCCCATGAACGCCAGTCTAAAACCAGACAATCAAGCGGAACCTTGCGTTTTCTGTATTCTTTTGCCACTTCAATCATTTCAGCAGCGTCAATGTAGCGTTCCTTGGACTGAACATAGCCGAAGGCCCATCGAGGCAGCATCGGCGGTATGCCTGTTAGTCTATAATAGGCGTTATTTAGTTTTCTGATGTTATCGCCGGCATAGAAATAGTAATCAAGCTGATCTGCTGCTTCGAACCACATATATGAGCCCATGTGATCGTCGCGGAAGGTCATAAGGCAGCTGCTGTCAAACAGCAGACCATAGCCTTGTGTTGAAATCAGGACAGGAACACAGGCCTTCATGTTTTGTTGATAAACATACTGGTGCGTGCCTCTTAGATTTCCAACACCTTCCTCATGTGAGCCGAGACCAAATATTGCCTCGTTACCCTGGAAATCGAAATACAGTCTGTATTGGCAAGCCATCCTGTCAACATAAGTTTCCAAATCCTGGGCTCGAACGCGTAGTCCGTCGACTGTGACCTCCATTTCCAGCTTGTCAGGATCAGTTGAGCGGGTCTTCTTGATTTCGACCGGCTCAAGCTCCTTGGGTTTGTCAGCTGATTCTTGATACAGCAGTTTGCCTGCTGTATCAGAAACGCTGACCTGGAGGCTGCCCTTGTGGGCACGAACGATAAGAGCGCTTGTCCTCACAATGATTTCTTCAGCTGATTCCTCCTGATGCCAGTCAGTATAAGCAGAATCGGCGGTAACTATCATGCTTGGATCATTGCTTAGCTCAGGTCTGTTTGAGTAGACGATCCTAACGATATCGGCAGCGTACGGCAGCAGCCAGAGATAGCGCCCGTTTGCTTCGACCTGAGGCGCAGGTCTGGTGTTAGATACAGCAGCTTTTGATATTTCCATTTCAGTCTCCTTAATGCGTATTTGTCCGGCAGGCTGTCAGGATGTTCAAGATCATTCTTTGACTGCTCCTGATGTCAAACCGCCAACGATATATTTCTGGCCGACCAGATAAACAATTACTACAGGTAGTATTGTAAGTATAATATCGGCAAAAACATAGTTCCAGTAGCTCGCCATCTTGCCGAAGAAGTTATAAACAGCAAGATTCATCGGCCACATTTTGCTTGACGATGACAGGTACAGGGGAGTCATAAAATCATTCCAGACACCCATAAACTGCAGAATGAAGGCTGTTACCATTATTGGCTTAAGAAGCGGCAAGATAATGCTGAAAAACAGTCTGATCGGTCCTGCTCCATCGATTACGGCTGCTTCATCCAACTCAACAGGTACAGAGCTCATGAAGTTTCGTATTACAAACATACAGAACGGAATCATGCTGCTGGTAAAAGCAATGATCAGGCCTGCGCGGGTATTGGCAACCTTGAAGGTCTGCAGGACTTTTACCAATGTAACATAGTTTACAGGGAAAAATAATCCACAAATAACAAAATAGTAGATAAAAACATTGAATTTTGTGCGTTTTCTGCTGAGGACGAAGGCTGCCATGGCACAGCCGAGCAGCGCTATGGTCGTTGAGAGAACAGCGTACAACAGACTGTTGCTGAAGCCTTGTACCAGCTTGCCTTGTTCGATAACGACAGCGTAATTACTAAATTGCCACGATGATGGTAGTGTCAGAGCCATGCGGGCCGATTCCCCTTTGGTTTTGAAGGAGTTTATCGCTACCATATAGAAGGGCATAATAACTATTAAACTCAATATAATGCATATGATTTGCTTGATGAGGCGCTGTGGCCATGGCTGCTTCATTGCTGCACCTCCTGCTTGCTCATGCTTTTTACGATGATGATTCCGACTACCATTGTAATCAAGAAAAGAATCGTGTTAAGAGCAGTGGACATTCCGTAACGTCCGTTTG
>CAZSLR010000261.1:0-2705 GCA_964607635.1 uncultured Oscillospiraceae bacterium | reverse complement strand
TCGAACCCGGGACCCACTGATTAAGAGTCAGTTGCTCTACCAACTGAGCTAAAGGCGCATATCATGTTCGCTCGCAAGCGAACAATCGATATTATACTTGTCATAATACTAGCTGTCAACAGATATTTTGAAATTTCACAATGAGCTGTGTCTTAGATCATATCACTTAAATTCAAGCCTTACCCAAACGCTTCAGTACTGCCCTGGCAGCTATGACTCCGCTAGCACCTGCCTGCGACAACCCTCTGGTTATTCCAGCACCATCACCGGCAGCGAACATATTAGGCAGCTCAGTTTCCAGTTCTCTGCTCAGCTGCAGTCTTGAGCTGTAGAACTTGACCTCAACACCATAGAGCAAGGTATCGTGATTGGCGGTGCCTGGCGCCAGCTTATCTAATGTGTTGATCATCTCAATAATATTATCCAGATGACGTTTAGGCAGAACCAGACTAAGATCACCTGGAGTAGCGTCAAGAGTAGGTTTAACGAAGCTCTGTCCCAATCTATGCTCATTGGTTCTTCTGCCATTGACCAGATCACCAAAACGCTGTACCAGGACACCGCCACCCAGCATATTTGACAGTGACGCTATCCTCTTGCCATATTGATATGGCTCCTTGAATGGCGAAGTAAATTTATTGCTAACAAGTAAGGCAAAGTTTGTGTTCTCGCTTCTTAGCGCGGGGTCAGTATAACTGTGTCCATTCACTGTAATAATGCCATCAGTGTTTTCCGTGACAACATAGCCGTAAGGATTCATGCAGAAGGTACGAACAGGATCCTTATACTGTTTAGTTCTGTAATGAAGCTTAGCCTCATATACAGCATCGGTAATGTCCTTGAAGACAATTGCCGGAAGCTCAACACGTACGCCGATGTCGACCTGATTATTAATCATTCGCAGCTTAAGCAGATGGCACTGATCACTAAACCATTCAGCACCAGATCTTCCAGGTGCTGCGATCAAATAATCACAGAAAATATCCCCGGCAGAAGTCTCAAGGGCATATCCGCCTGAACCATTATTAGGCTGAATCGACAATACCTGAGTACGGCAACGCAAATCAAGGCGCTCGTCCAGATAATCAAATTGAGCGGCAAGGATCTCACGGTTACGCTCAGTTCCAAGATGCTTACAGCGTGCATCCATCAGATGGAGATCATGTCCGATCGCTTTCTTCCTGATGATGTCAGCCTCAGGTGTATAAGTTGAATAGCATTCGTCAGTTGCCCCGAACGCCTGATTGACCTGATCCACATACTCGATCAGCTCCATGACCTCGCGGTCAGGCAGGTACTCATCAAGCCAGCCGCCAAACTGAGTAGTAAAATTGAATTTGCCATCAGAAAAAGCACCGGCACCACCGAATCCGCGCATAATAGCACAGGTTCGGCAATTAATGCAGCTGTCGACCTTCTTCTCAACGATCGGGCAACTACGCTTACGTATATCAGCCCCCTGCTCAAGAAGGGCGATTTTTAGATCAGGACGATTTTTTATAAGTTCATATCCGGCGAATATACCTGCCAGGCCTCCACCGATGATGACAACATCATACTTCTGGGTCATTATTTACCTCATTGATAGAATAATTTGCGGAGTTCTCATAGCCTTCAAAGGATGACGGCTGAACACGCTTATAACCAAGCTCTTCCATTGTGACTTCACCACGTTCCACACCAGCATCCCTAAGCGCCGCATAGAGCTCTGTTTGGGTAGCAGTATAGTATGGTGTGACAAAAATGACACCGATACAGCAAAGCAACAATCCAAGAAGATACCAGCCTATGAAGGATAAGTCAAGTATGAACATTTCAAACTTGCTGCCCCTTGTAAGATTCTTAGACAGAGTCAACGCTCTTCTGGCTCCTATTGTAGGATTGTCCGCCAGAATCCAGGGCACCAGATGATAGCTATATGTCTTAACAACAACAAGTATGGAAAGAGCAGCAGTAAGCATGAAGCCCATAACAACGGCTAAAATACCGACGAAACCGGTTCCACTGCTGTCCATGTTAAAATTGACCACATAGCCGCCATTTTCTCTAATGATACTTATTAGATTATTACCAAACACAAAAAATAGTAAAGCAGCCAAAATGGGTAAAGAACTAAGTGTGCTCCAGATCCAGAGCCAGAAACCACGCCAAAGCATTCCTGAAACTGAACCAAGATATCGTCCGCTTCTAAACAAGCTGAACATCTGAGAAATCGATGGTGTACCTTCAGTTTCACGACTGCGCGAGAACCAACGCATAGCACCTACTCTTATTGGGCCAGCAACAAATATTTGATATGCTATTCCAAATATAACAGCTGCGATGACAAAAGCAGCCGCCAACTGAAACCAAGGCGAAGAAAGAAAATTATTTATTTCTTCAACCAGCCTATTATCAAGAAAAAATCTGCCATTGCCATATGTTGAGCCACCAAACGAACTGGAATTATTCATACCAGAAAAATTGTAAGATGTTCCAGCTCCTGAACCGCCGCCATTTCCAGCAAGAATACCAAGAATCAGCGTTACGACAAACGCCATCCAGTATTTTCCGCGCAGATGAAATTTCGCTTTTTCCTTAAGATCTCTTCTACTCCACATAATAGCCTCCGTCTGTCTAAACACAACTGTTTCAAGCCTTACAGGCATATTTGCACCGTTGTTATTATACCTTAGTCGGTGTTATGATAATAGCCAGCTATAGTA
>CAZSLR010000260.1:0-2722 GCA_964607635.1 uncultured Oscillospiraceae bacterium | reverse complement strand
CCGCGAGGTTCAGGGCAATGCCTACAGACGCCCGGCCAGATATGGACTATTGACTGCAGAGGTGAAGTGAGAATGCGTAAACTGATCATTGGTCTGCATCTGTTTATCGGAATCGGCGCGCTGTTCGGTGGCAGCATGGCGATGCTCTTCCCGGAATCGCCTATGGGAATAGACATCTCAAGTATGCCGAACATGCCTTTTGCCAGTTTTTTCATTCCAGGACTGATTTTGTTTGTTGTGATTGGTTTAGGTAATCTATTGGCCGCGTTTATAAACTGGAAAAAGTCATGGCCCGCAGGTTATGCCACTGGTGTAACAGGTGGCGCGCTTGTCGTATGGATCGTAGTACAATGCTATATGATTTCAGCGATAGAGGTGCTGCATGTCATTTTCTTCTCGCTTGGGGCAGTTCAGGGATTGTTGGCACTGTATCAACTTCATAAGGAAAAGAGATTTCCGTTTAACTTTCTGAGGCCGCATGATAGCTGATTGATGAATATGAGGATTATGTCATGAATGGACCATTCGAACTATATAATCAGTTTTTCGATTTGATAGAGGAAGAGGAAAAGAAGATGCATACTGCGAATCTGATGGTCGTCGGCAAAACCGGTGTCGGCAAGAGCACACTTATAAACAGTGTTTTCCGCGATAATCTGGCTGATACAGGCATCGGCACACCGGTCACACAGCATTTGCAGAAGATAACTAAATCGGGCATTCCGCTGACCATTTACGATACCAAGGGTATCGAGCTCGATCAGGAGGTTCAGGCTGAGATCAAGAAGGAGATTCTAGGTGAGATCGATCGGTTGATCCGGCTTAATCAGAAGGATGATTTCGTTCATATGATCTGGTTTTGCATTAATAGCCTATCCAGAAGGATCGAAGAGTTTGAAATCGAATGGATTCGCTCATTTGCAGAGAAAATTCCTGTAATTGTTGTGCTGACACAGTCGATCGGCAAGGATTACAAAGAATTGGAAAGATATGTCAAAGAACTAAATCTACCAGTGAAAAATGTTATGCCGGTCCTTGCTCAGAATATTGAGATATCAGATGATTATACACTTCCGGCCTTCGGTCTCAAGGAGCTCGTCGACACGACCTTCGAATGTCTGCCGGAGGCGGCTCATGCGGCTTTTATCAATGCTCAGAAGGTCAATATTGAGCGTAAGCTGGAACGTGCGAACAAAGCTGTTATCAAGTATATATCAGCAGCGTTTGCGACTGGTTTTACGCCTCTGCCTTTTGCCGATGCAGCGCTTCTGGTGCCAACACAGATGGCGATGCTAGCCCAGCTGACAGTCATTTTCGGAATACCAATCAATCGGTCGCTGCTATCCAGTACAATTTCAGGTGTGCTTGGTACTGGAGGCGCAACTCTAATTGGTAGAACGATCGTAGCAAATGCTGTCAAATTCTTGCCCGGTGTTGGTACAACAGTTGGCGGTGCCATCAGTGGCACAACAGCCGCGATCATCACCGCAGCCCTTGGATTATCTTATAATCAGGTGATGGCATCTATGGCCAGGAAGATATACTCTGGTGCGGTCGTCACCGAAAAAGAGATGATCGAGCTGATGAAGAGTGAATACAGCGAGCAAATGAAGAAGGGCAAAAGCCTGTTGAAAACAACCGACGATTCAGAAGATTAAAGGGCGATAGCATCATTATGACTAAGCTTTTTTGGCATCATCCTTCAAGGACGTAGTGAATATTTTTGTTGATTTCGAAACGGATCTGATTGGCAAACGAGTGACATTTATCCCAACAGCAAGCATAGTTGAGAAGGTCGATTTTTTGTTGCGGCGGCGAGAAAGGCACTAGCAAAAATGGGACTAATAAAAGATGTGCTTGAAATATCCTCTGCCAGTGAGAAGGAATGGACAGTGTGAAGAAGGCCCCAAATCTTTAAGACTATAATGCATTAGGGCTAGTCGAGTTTTATCCATTACCACATTTCAATAGCTTTCCATTCAAAAAGGCTGTGCAGAAAATAATCGACACCTACTCATCAGAACTGGATTTTGCAATTATTGGTAATCACGATGCTATTACTGTTCAGAAAAACAAAATGGAGATCGTGAGAGGCTGACTTAATATTTCCGATAATTGCAATACTTCACATAATGATCAATGAGTTATTCATAGTAATTAGCCGCCTTCAATCAAACCATTTCAACAATAAGTGTATCGTATGCCTTAAGTACTGTATCTTCAACTATATTTACGCCGCTGATCAGATCCTTTTGTCCCACGAACATAGCCGGAAGCTTCTTATCCTGTTTATTAAAATTGATGAGAAAATAATACTTCCTATCCCCGGCCGTTCTGCAGGTTACCTCGATATCAGTGGTGTCTTCGATAATCGGCCTGATAGACGCGTTTCCGGTAGCATGGTCAAGAACAGCGCTAAGTGCCTCTGTTTCCGGCTGCGTGCCAACATAATAAACATTACCCTGACCGAAGCTGTTACGAGTAATTGCTGGTGTTCCTGTATAGAAATCACTGCTATACTCAGCAAGCGCTTCAGCACCCTCGAGATGCATGATATCACAAAGTAAATTGCAGCTGAATTCCCTACCGTCCGCGAACTTGATTGAATTGTGAGACTCAGGCGCTAGAGCATCGATCTCTTCGACCCAGACGCCTGCAAGCATTCTCAGCGGACCAGGATAACCACCTAGATGAACATTATCAGACTGATCAACAATACCGC
>CAZSLR010000259.1:1423-2725 GCA_964607635.1 uncultured Oscillospiraceae bacterium | reverse complement strand
GTAAATGTTGTTTTACTCGGCGGTGCCGCCGAGGGCGTACTTCGAATTGACAGTGTAGATGCCAACGGCGTGTCTTTTATGAAGGATATTATTGGCAATGGTCGTCAGGATGGCGGCGGCTACTCGAATTATGAATTTCCGCGCGAGGGTGAGACTGAGCCATCTCCGAAGCGCAGCTACTCACTCGCTTTTGAACCATTCGAGTGGGTCGTGGGTACAGGTAATTACACGGACGATATCGATGAAATGATCCTGACTGAGAGAGCGCAAGTGGAAGCAAGAATGCGAATGAGCATGCTTCTGATCCTGGTGATAAGTATCGTGTCGCTTGTCGTGATCATAATCATATCACGCGTTTTTACAGGCAGAATAACTAAGCCGGTTGAGCAGATAACTGATGCTGCCAATAAACTGAAAAATGGTGAGATAGATACCGAGATCAATGTTAAGAGCAATGATGAGATCGGTGTCATGGCTGATGCCTTCCGCGAAATGATCGAATACTTCCAACAGCGTGCGGAGGCGATGAACCTGATAGCACGAGGTGATCTCAGCCAGACTATTATGGCCAAATCGGAAAAAGACGTGTTATCACTGAGTATCAATAAGATGATTTCTACTCTTGTTGAAATGGTTGAGGAGAGCCGTAAGCTTACTGCTGCAGCGGCAGCAGGCGAGCTGATGCAAAGAGGTGATGCCGAACGTTTCCAGGGAGCTTATAAGGATATAGTAGCTGGTATTAACCAGACTCTCGAGACAATAACAGGTCCACTGCAGCAGGCTATGCGTGTGCTGGATAGAATGTCGGTCAACGATTACACAACAAATATGGATGGCGAATATCAAGGAATGATATTTGAGTTTGCCGACTCGATCAACAAGGTTATCTCCAGACTGCAAAGCGTACAGGATGCATTTGGCCGTGTTGCTGTTGGCGATTTCAGCCGTTACAAGGAGTTTGTTGATATAGGACAAAGATCAGACGAGGATAAGCTGACACCGGCAATCGCAAATATGATGGGAGCTGTTATGAAGCTCTCTGCTGAAACGGAAAAAATCGCTTCTGCCGCTGTTAGCGGTAATCTAGAGTATCGTGGTGATGCCAGTGCGTTCAGCGGCAGCTATAGAACAGTTATAGATAGTCTTAACAGGGCGCTCGACAATATTGCCAGACCAATAAGTGAGATTTCAGAGGTTCTGCAGTCCATGGCTGATGGTGATCTCGGCGTAAGCATGAAGGGCAGCTATGAAGGCAGCTATGAGGTCATGCAGCAGGCTATAAACAGCACGATTCAGGCAATG
>CAZSLR010000259.1:0-1323 GCA_964607635.1 uncultured Oscillospiraceae bacterium | reverse complement strand
TGAGCAGGCCAGCGGTATTGCTCAGATCAATCAGGGTATCGATCAGGTGTCCAAGGTCGTACAGGCAAACTCAGCGACCTCAGAGCAAAGTGCCGCTGCCAGTGAAGAGCTGAGACAGCAGGCCCAGTATCTGACAGATAATGTCCGCCAGTTCAAGCTTTAATAAGACTTAGAGCTAGCATTATGTAAAACAAAGCAGTTAAGAAAGAGGGCCTGACCTAACAGTCAGACCCTCTTTCCGTATACACCTATTATCATCCGGGCATAGAACTTTCCGAGTCTTGCCCTTATGCTTCATTCTCCCATGCGTCCAGCTTCTGATTGATCAGCTCACGCGTCTTATAAGAAATTTCCGGCAATGATCCGCCGAAAATCTTCTCTGCTGCTTCAAATCCCTTGTCGATCGCTGAGCGAAGTGTGTCCAGCTTGGATTTGTCGCCTCCTGATATTGCTTTGGCAAACTCAACGATATTGTCACTAACTGCCTCGGCACTGAGTGGACCGCCATCCGCGATCGCGGCAGCTGCTTCTGTCCTGGTTTGCTCATCTACAACGATCTCGCCGTCGAAGCCCTTCAGATCCTGGAAGGTAAGACCCTGACGCTCAAGCATCTGCCTTACCATTTCTCTTAGCTGGCTGTAGGTCTGCTCACTCTGTTCCTTCAGCCGCTGGATCGTCGAGGTGTCGGGTTTAACAGTTCTGTTGCCCACATCCTTACCAGGCAGACCTGGTTTGCCATAGCCGAAGCCATTACCGGCATCCTCAGCCTTCTGCTGCGATGGGATGTACTTGTCCTGCGTATCTATTCCAACCGGCGCCTCTGTCTTGCCGGCGGCGTTTGTCTGCTTATTAGATCTGTCAGCATTCGCTGGTCCGCCTTTTGCCGGGGTTGTATAGCCCGGTATTGTGTTATCGATTCTCATGCAATCGCCTCCTGCATATTTCAATTTGCATCCTGCAACTTTTATTCCTATAAATCTATTATCGACTAAAATGGAAATAACTTAAGAAACCTCTGTGACATTAATTGACATTCTGTTTGTAGTAGACTCCACGATTGATGGATTCCATCTAGCTGGCGCAGGACTTATAATCGAGCTCAGGAGGAAATTGAAATGGATTGTGTAAAAATCGGACAATTGATACTTGAGCTGCGTAAGGAGAAGGGCTATACTCAGCAGCAGCTGGCAGATATGATGAATATCAGCAACAAGACTATATCCAAGTGGGAATGCGGAGCGGGCTGTCCAGATGTCTCGATCTGGCCACAGAATGCCTGGACTAATGTCAGTAGAGCCGGATTACAGCCGGTTACACTTTTGA
>CAZSLR010000258.1:0-2739 GCA_964607635.1 uncultured Oscillospiraceae bacterium | reverse complement strand
GGTTTATATAACAGAATATACACAGAAGAGCAGCTTCAGAAAATGAATACGGAAGAAATGATGCCTTTTTCATTATTAATGATCGATATTAACGGATTGAAGCTGATAAATGACGCTTTTGGCCAGAATAAAGGAGATGAAATCTTAAAAATAACCGCAGATCTGATAAGTGATCTTGATCTGCCTGCTGGCAGTCTGGCAGCCAGACTAGGTGGCGATGAGTTCGCGCTTCTTCTGCCTAAAACAAGTGAGGAACAGGCTGATAAAATCAGGGTTGAACTAATTAGTAAGGTTTCGAGCTGCAGAATTGACGATGTTGTTTTGTCTGTTTCAGCTGGCTGTGCAACTACTAACATAGCTCTCGAGAGCCTTGAACAGCTGTATAGGCAGGCTGAGGATAAAATGAACAGATATAAGCTGTCTGAAAACTCAAGCATGAGAAGTAGGACTATTGATTTGATCATCAGCTCATTACATGAGAAGAATTCACGCGAAATGCATCATTCTAAGCGTGTTAGTGAGATCAGTGTCCAAATAGCAGAGGAGTTAGATCTGGCACCGGAAACAGTCAGGCGTATTCAAATTGCCGGCTTGATGCATGATATCGGCAAGATTGGCATACCAGACAGTGTTCTGAACAAACCAGGTAAGCTTACCGACGAAGAATGGCTGGAAATAAAGAAACACAGTGAGAAGGGTTATAAGATACTCAGCTCTGCCAATGAGTTTTCTGAAATAGCTGATTATGTGCTGCAGCATCATGAGCGTTGGGATGGCAAGGGCTACCCTCAGGGTATAGCTGCTGCGGCTATCATGCTTGAGGCCAGAATTATATCCCTGGCTGATGCCTATGATGCTATGACTTCTGACAGGACTTATCGCAAGGCTCTGTCCGAGGACGCCGCACTTGCTGAAATTGAGAGGTGCAGCGGCAGCCAGTTTGATCCGGCTGTAGCAGATGCATTTATCAGAAGTTGTTTGAAGAAGAAAAAAAGTGAGATCGCTGATGGTCGTGAAATTTGTTGCGAGTGATATGTCAATATTAGTATAAGTACTATTAATATGGAAAAATGAAACTGGATTTAACGGCCCTCTCTGTGCGATAATAATAGCAAGGTCAAATCACAATTCAGAAGTATTGAGAAATATTGACATTTGTAATCGGGACAGGAGAACAGCATGCGACAAACAAGGTTAAAATTCAGCAGATCCAGCTGGTTGTTTTACCTTATTCCGCTCGCGCTGATGGCCGCTGTTCTGATTATGTCTGCTTTTTTTATCAGAAGCTCGATCGAGAGATATCTTGTCGGTCAAATGGCCGAGCATTCTGAGCATATTTCTGTGAACTATATGAATAGACTGGCCAACAGTGTAGAAGCATCAGATATTATTAATGATCTCATTGATCAGAAGCTTCTGGTTGCCGGCAGAGCGCTCGCAAGTGGGCATTCGGCTGATCATGAATATGATCTGGCTGGACTGGCAGAGGATTATGAGATCGATGTTATTTATGTCTATAATGGCTATGGTGAGATCACTGATAGTATAGATGGCGAGTATGTTGGCTGGAGAGCGCCTATAGGCCACCCCGTTCACGATTTTATGCTAGGTGATGAGCCTTTTTTGGTCGAAGAGATCAGACAGGATACCGAATCAAATAGGTATTACAAGTATGCTTATGCAAGAGCGGATGACGGCTGTTTCATTCAGCTGGGAATGGCTGCGGATAGAGTCAAAGCAATAACTGAGAAGTTCACAATGAGTTATTATATAGATGCGCTAGGTAATGAGGGTGAGGCTCAAAATGTATTCTTCGTTGATCCTGATGGAGTTTTAGCGGCGGCTAGTAATGATAATATCCAGATACATTCGCTGACCGGAGAGGAATTGGCTGCTGTGCGTAGTCAGATTCCGATGGAACGTAGACTCACATATGATGGCAATGAGTACTACAGATCATTAGTGCCGGTATTCGTCAGTGAGCGGTATTCCGGCGCATTGATCATCGACAGCGATATGACTGAGCACAATAAAATCATAAGGATAGTTTATACGGCGATCTTCAGTATAGCTCTGGTAATATTTGTCGCTCTTTCGGTTCTGGCCCTCCTGGTTGTTTCCCGTAACCGACGTTTGATTCGTTATGCCTATTACGATAATCTGACCGCTCTTCCCAATCTTCACTATTTGAAGGAATCCTCCAATGTTCTTACATCGGTAAAAGCCGGCAAAGGAGCAGTATTGATGCTTGATATCGTCAATTTCCGTAAGCTGAATATGCTGGCTGGTCGTGATATTGGTGATGCGGTATTGCAACAGCTTGCGAATCGGCTTAGAGGTCTGCTTCCAGATGAGAATTCTCTATTCAGGCTCTCTGAGGACAGATTTATTATCTGCCGATACTCATACTTTGATGATACCGAGCTGCATGAATTATGTGATCAACTTGAGAAGCTCAGCTCAATATCCTACTCATCAATATCTGAAGCGATTCCAGAATTTCGTTCAGAGTCAGCTGATGCCATATCCGTAAAAATCGGAGTTCTTAAACTAACAGATTCCTATAAGGATATTGATACTGCTATTAAGGATCTGGAAATCCTGATTGAGTACTTGAAATCGCAGCCATCATTGACCTATGGCTTCTTCAATCAGACCATGAGAAGCAGCCTTGAAGAGGGAGAGCAAATTAAAAAAGCCCTCAAAGAGGTTCTTGAAGCAGATTGTAATACTGATAAC
>CAZSLR010000257.1:0-2742 GCA_964607635.1 uncultured Oscillospiraceae bacterium | reverse complement strand
AAAAGGCAAAGCCGACGAAAGACGGTTGCGCAAAGCTAAAGGGCCTAAAGAGAGCATATCTTCTCTGCACATACTTGCTTGGTAACGACATCAATGACAGTGTGACTGATAGATAAACTCTCAATGGCAGCCAGTTGCACATCTCATATATTGACTCAATCGAGTCTATTGATGATTAGAGATGATAGCAGTAATGGTTGCCAGACTGCTATCATTTATTTTTTTATGCCTCGTCAAGAGCGGCGGGCATACCGCCGCTAAGTCTCTCTAAATCTATATATCGTAGGGAGCAAAAGAAACTTTAATACTTTTTTGAAAAATATTTTTCAACTCGATCTGAGATGAAAAAGGGAGGTAGAAACAAGTGATAAACGGATTGCTGAATCAGGTAAATATTATGGAAAAAGGCCTGGATGCCAGCTGGCTGCGCAATGAGGTCATATCGAATAATATCGCGAATGTTGATACTCCCGATTTCAAAGGCTCACAGGTAGATTTTGAACACATTTTCGCAAACGCTTTGGAGGCGGCCTCGAAATCGGATAACGTCGCCAGAAGTGACAATATGAGGATCAGCGGCCGCAACGATATCGGACGTATAACCAGCGCTAAGCATATCGACATGCATGGACTTAATGTTGATAGTTTGCGTGCTGATGTTTCACAAACAAACAGCACAATGAGGATGGACGGAAACAACGTTGATCCTGATGCAGAAATGGTAGCACTCTCCAAAAACAGTATTCTCTACGACACGATGACTTACGCGATCAACAAAGAGCTTGGCAGAATCAAAATGATTGCCAGAGATGGGAAGTGATTTGAATGGGTATGTTTGATGCAATTAATATCAGTGCTTCCGGGCTTACCGCTCAGAGCTTCAGAATGGATGTTGTCGCACAGAATATCGCTAACGCGACTACAACCAGGACAGCCGACGGCACACCCTATCAGCGCAGGACAACAGTTCTGGCAGAGGGCAGATCGATCCGCTTCTCAGATGTACTTGCGGAACGTCGTGGACAGGCCACAGCCGGCAGCGGTGTGAGGGTAGTAGATACTCCAGTCGATCAGTCAGAGTTCAAGCTTCAGTATGATCCAAACCATCCGGACGCTAACGAGGAAGGATATGTCCAGATGCCCAATGTCGATATTGTCAGAGAATATGTCGACATGATATCGGCCTCGAGATCCTATGAAGCGAATCTGACAGTAGTAAATGCCAGTAAGAAAATGGCATCCAAGGCTCTTGAGATCGGCAGATAAGCCGCCGGTACTATAGAACAGAAGTGAACCAGATGGATCTGATATAACAGATCAGTCGATCAGGAAGGTGAAAGTAGATGCTGAATAACATAAGCGCAAGTCAGTGGCTGGCACAGGTCAATCCACAGGCTATCGAAAAACTGAATACTCCAGTCACCAAGATCGGACGCGAAGACGCTGATAACAGTGTGACTTTTTCCGATGTGCTTAACAGGTTACAGGCACCTGTCGAGAGCTCGATAGCAGACGCGCAGCAGGCGCAGCTCTCACTGCTTACAGGCGAAGCGCAGAGTGTACACTCAGTCGTACTTGCAGCAGAGAAGGCGGATATAGCTCTTCAGATGACGATGACGATTCGCAACAAGGTTATAGACGCTTATAACGAGATCATGAGAATGCAGCTATAAAAATTATTTAGAAAACAAATGATGAGGGGTCGTCAAAGTGGATAAAAACGCCATTGCAAATTCGTTCAAGGGGATCGGGACGAAGTTAAAAGAATTCTGGCAGAAATATAGTGCCAGTCAGAAGCGAATGATGATTGTACTATCAGTAGTAGTCATCGTTCTTTTGGCCTTTCTGGTATGGTTCCTGAATCAGACCCAATATGGTGTTTTGTATAGCAATCTCGAGGCTGGCGAAGCTGGACAGATCGTACAGCAGCTTGAGGAGATGGGTGTAACCGTCAAAACAAAAGGTGACGATACGGTTCTTGTGCCTCAGGATCAGGTCGATCGTCTGCGTATGGAAATGGCAGCCTCTGGATTGCCGGAGAATAGTGCTAATCTCAACATCCTGGAACAGGGCTCCGGCTTCGGTATTACAGAAGAGGATAAGGCCGTTTATAGAAGATATCAGCTGCAGCAGGACCTTCAGAACGCGATCAAAACGTTCTCGTCTGTGGCTGACGCAAGAGTTTCCCTGATAACACAATCGGAGAGCTCTTTTGTTATTCAGGACAGAATAACACCGGCGACGGCAGCGGTACTGCTGACACTGAGACCGGGTGCTGAGCTCAGTGAGCAGAATGTTCGTGCGATCACAGAGCTTGTACAGCGCAGCGTTCCCAATCTGACTAAGGAAAATATAACTGTTATCGACAGCCAGATGAATGTTCTGAGCTCGAACGATGGCAGCGATCAGATGAATTCTGAGAATCAGCAGACACTGCAGACGCAGGTAAGTGAGAGGCTGAAGAAGCAGATCAACGATCTTCTGCAGCCTGTTTTTGGCGTCGGCAAGGTCATGACTGAGGTCAATGTTGAGCTTAATTTTGACGACGCGGTCGTTGAGAGCGTTCGCTTCGAGCCGATGGAAGGCTCAACCAACGGCATAATTGCCAGCATCGATCAGATCAGAGAAGTAGCCAATGAGGCGGCTGAGGTTGGCGGCGAGGCCGGTACCGGCGACAATGGCGCTGATGTGCCAGTATATCCTGTTGTTGATACAGGTAACTCTATCTATGAGAAAAATTCC
>CAZSLR010000256.1:0-2766 GCA_964607635.1 uncultured Oscillospiraceae bacterium | reverse complement strand
TTCTTTTTGCTGCGACGCAGAGCCTTAAGATAGTCACAGACAGATGTGACTGTCTTGATAAAATCTGACATGTCGGTAGACGAAGCCAGGAAGTCATTCAAATTGCCTTCATTCTCGTAGTAGCGATGTAGAGATAAGAACTCAACATCATCATATACATGCTCAAGAACGATCCTGTCCCATTCCGGGTATGTCTTCTGAAGTGTTGTTGAGCTTCCGCATGCGACAAGCTCAACAGAGGGATCTACCCACTTCAGAATCTTCGCGGTCTGCCTGGCCTTCCTGCCATATGCCTCAGCGTCCATCTGGCAGGTCTGCCAATCGCCATCCATCTCATTACCTATGCACCATACCTTAATATCATGTGGCTGTTCATAGCCATGCTCTCTACGAAGATCGCTCCAGGTCGTGCCTCCCGGGAAATTGCAGTACTCGATCATATAGCCGGCTTCCTGCTCGGTTCCAGTTCCCATGTTGACAGCGGCCATAGCCTGACTGCCGGACTTCTTGCACCAATCCGCGAACTCATTAATACCAACCTGATTCGTCTCGATAGATTTCCATGCATAATCAAGTCTAGTCGGTCTTTTATCCTTCGGGCCTATACCATCAGTCCAGTTATAGCCTGACACAAAATTGCCGCCCGGATAGCGTACAATTGGCACATGCAGTTCTTTTACCAGATCAATAACATCCTGGCGAAAGCCTTGTTCATCCGCCGTCGGATGATCAGGCTCATAAATGCCGGTATAAACAGCCCTTCCCAGATGTTCGATAAAAGATCCAAATAACCTCTCATCGATCTCAGAAATCTGATAGTCTTTATCAATAATAATTTTTGCTTTTTTCATTTCATTTACCTCTTTTTTATTGTGATCAGCCTTTGACAGATCCTGCTGTCATACCAGCAATAAACGACTTCTGATTAAACAGGAATACAAGCATTATCGGCAGTACGGCCACTACAGCACCCGACATCAGCATATTATAGTTATTGCCATATGGTGTCAGCATCGTCTGCAGTCCGACGGGCAGCGTCTGCATTGCTGTATCCCGCATTACGATCAATGGCCAGACGAAGGAGTTCCAGCTAGCCATGGCGAGAAGAATTGTCATAGCGCCATAGGCCGGCTTCATCAGAGGCATCATAATCTTGAAAAATATACCAAATTCTGTACAACCATCAATGCGACCTGCCTCCATCAGTTCTTTAGGCAAACCAATCGCATATTGTCGGAAGAAGAAAATGCCAGTCATTGAAACTAAAAATGGCAGAAAGGCTCCTCTATAGGTATTAATTATTTTTAGAGTAATAGACAGCTTGTAAAGAGGCAGCAGCAGAATCTCAATAGGTACCATCATAACGACCAAAACAAGTATGAATGTCAGGTTCCTGCCCTTGAAACGATAAAGCGCCAAGGCGTAGCCGACCATTGAGCTAAGCAGCAAACCACCTCCGGTCTGAAGCGCAGTTATTATTATGCTGTTTTTGTACCAGTGCAAATACACACCTTCACGATCTGTGAGTAGATAACCATAGTTTGTCAGACTGAAGTTCTCGAAATCAAGCTGCAGACTTAAGCCATTTCTGATCATCTCAACACCAGGCTTGAAGGAAGACAAGGCCAGAAACACAAATGGCATCAACGCAATCAAGGAAAGTACGCCGAAGAAAATAATGATCATAGTTGTAGTTATATTGTTTCTAGTTTTACTTTGTACAGCCATTTTTATGCCTCCTTCCTGAATGATCCCGTTATGAATAACTGAATAACATTTATCAGCAGCACCAGACCCAGCAGAACAAGACCGGCAGCAGAGGCCAGACCGAAATTGTTCTGATTGATGCCCTGATTATAAATATAGCCTACCAGTGTGGTTCCAATATCTCCCGGACTTCTTGCTCCATTAAATAATGTGAAGGATTCCGCGAACATAGAGAAGCCACCGTAAACACTTATTGTCAAAACATAGATGATCGTTGGCCTAACAGAAGGCACTGTGATTTTCAGGAACTTCTGTATAGCATTTGCACCGTCAATATCAGCTGATTCGTAGATTTCAGCAGGTATGCTCTTCAGAGCTGACATATAGTAGATAAGGTTAACACCCATCCACTTCCAGGTACAGAACAATACAAGAACTATCATTGCTCCGGTCTTAGTATAAAGAAATCTGTAAGGCTCACCACCAAGTGATACAATGATCGAATTAATAAGAGCTGTGGGCTGCTCGGCAAAAGCAAATTTGAAAAACAGACCTGCCATAACGACAGATGTCAGTGCCGGCATGAAGAGCGCGGACTTAAATATGTTGCCGCCTTTTGTCAGATTAGAGTTGAGAATATTAGCCAGAACAAGCGGAATAGGTATGAGAATCAGAATTGTCCAGAATGTATATCTGGCAGTTACGCTCAGCGCATTGAAGAATTGTCTGTTAAATAGATTCTTATAATTTTTCAATCCGATGAATTCAATTGAATCAAAACCCTTAATACTTTGCATACTCATCTCGATCGTTGAAATGATCGGATAGAGGAAGAAAACTAGAAAAGATAGTACAAATGGCAGTATGAAAACATAGGGAAAAACTTTTCGCGAAGTTATAAACCCTTTGATCGATGTGGCACCCATGGTCTTATTACCAGCAGCCATGATCGAATCCTCCTTGCATTGGTA
This sequence comes from uncultured Oscillospiraceae bacterium, assembly GCA_964607635.1. Classification (GTDB taxonomy): domain Bacteria; phylum Bacillota; class Clostridia; order Saccharofermentanales; family UBA5734; genus JAAYFZ01. The sequence goes on along the minus strand of CAZSLR010000256.1, from coordinate 88 downwards.
TGTGGAATCTTAGTTAAAAAGAGGCAAGGGCTCCAGCGAGATATCAATCCGCTGAAGCCCGTCGCCGTTTCAGGATATTATTTCAGCA
>CAZSLR010000255.1:0-2806 GCA_964607635.1 uncultured Oscillospiraceae bacterium | reverse complement strand
CGGCGCAGCCAGTCGATTATTGCTTCACGCTCTTCCTGTTCTTGGGTGATGGCATCAAGAGCTTGTTGCATGCCGGTCTGACCGGTGCGCTCAAGTTCGTCATTACGCTCGACATAATCATTAAACTTCTCGATATATTCGGCCTGATTGCGTTCATGAGCTTCCAGGTCAAAAGGATTTCCTGTTTCTGAGTTGATCCACTCACCAGTTACCGGATCACGCTGGATCATAATGGTTGAACCGCGCGCATTGGACTGTATTATCCTGTACTCAGGCTCTGGCGGGATATATGCCTCAGGTGGAATATCAGGGTCAGGTGGCACCAAGCCGGCCAAACCGCCTGCTGTACCCCCGAATATACCGGTAAAAGCCCCGAGCGCGGCACCAATTATTGCTGAAATGATTGAAACCAGAGCAATTAGAATTGTGGCCAGAACACCAGCATGTTCGTATGGCCCGCCGTCTTCGCCGTCCTCGCCTTCCATGTCTTCAGGATCAACAGGCTGAGTATCTTCATCAGTTTCATAGGGATCTGACCATTCGGTTGTCGGTTCAGTTTCATAAGGCTCAGTTTCTACAGGCAGAGTGGTTTCAACAGGAGCAGCATGCCATACATAATTATAGCGTGCGAGCCCTCCCTGGCTATGAACATGAACGCTTATTTGCTCTCCATCGGTTCGCCCGGCAGGAAATTCAGCAAATACTTCTCTGCTCTCGCTCTGCTTAACGATTTTACCATTGTCTGTACTGACTTCACATTTATAATTGCCATCTGCATCATCTAAATCAATGCTGGCTCTAGTAGCTCCGCCATAACCTATATCTGTTATATCTATTCTTGCAGCTATATAAGTTGACATATAGTTTAAGCCCATATGTATATAGCCGTCATCCTCGCCGTTCCAGACATAATTATCAATTTGAACACTGATATTGATCTTGACTATCTGCCCGGCTTCATAGCCTGTTCCTGGTGCTGTCCATTTGACTGATGCTTCATAGACATCTCCGCTCTCCGGACTAACTACTCTCTGGCTGGCATAGCCGTCGCTGATAGACGTTGTTTGATTATTGCCCTCAGGGGGATCAATATAGTCGACACCCACATATTCCCAAACACCTTCACCTTCAGCTGAAACGGTATAATCATCGAATATACTGCCAGTAATGCCTGTAAACAGAAGCATTATAATCAGAAGCAAAGATACTGTCTGTTTCATGCTTTTTTGCGATTTAGAAATTACACCGAGCACGATACCCACAACGACAAGTACCAGACCGACCAGATACGGTAAATAAGCCCAGGGCAGGGCTGACAGACCGACGCCTGCCAGGCCGCCGGCCGCGAAGCCGCTGAAGAAGCGATGAACAGTAATCGTGGCAGGCAGCTTGCCTTTTGACAGTTTGCCTGCAATCATCAGTAATAAATTCCATAAGAAGCCAGTTTGTCGTATCATTGTGCGTAATGCTAGCACGAAACCCACCAATCCCGGCATGCTGTTGATCAGTGTTGAGTTTCCAGACAAGAAATTGTATACGATCAGAGCAGCGCCGATGCCCATAAGCAGAGCGGCTGCCATACCTATACTGAACTGCTTGAAACCAGAGGTAAACCTAAGAAAACCTTCAGAAATAGCCTTCTTAGAAGCTTTTCCAGTAAACAATGGCAAAAGCAGAGCGCTTACGAAGTATGCGAAAATTGCTTTGCCGATTATGCCGCCGACCGCGCCCCAGAATCCGCCGAAGAGACCGCCTTGAGCGAAGGTCAGAAATGACAGGAACTTAAGAGGCCAAGGCTTGATGCCGAGCGCCTGAAGTACGCCGAGACCGATCCAGAAAACAGCCAGAATAATCACAGGAATCAGCTGTTTGGGGTTCTTCAAATAGGCAGCGAGGGCGGCTTTTGCCTGTGTGAAACTGTTTTTGATCAGTCCTGATAGAGTCGTAGGTGGCTGCGATGACTGATGATAGGGGCTGTTGTCTGTCACTGCTGGACTCGTTAAGACCGTTGAAGTACCGCAATTAGTGCAGAATTGAGCTTCGTCTGAGAGAGGAGCTCCGCAATTTCTACAAAAACGACTCATAATTTTGTACCCCCAGCTTAACGACTGTTCACGCTTATTGTAATTTAATTATAGTCGCATCTGAGGCATAATGACATATGTTGACAATATTTTATTGTTTGCCCGCAAATAGTCCACAAGAATCAAGGATTCATAATCGGGTTATTCATGAATTTCCTTTTCTTTTTCTAATTCCTTAATTCTGCGCTGCTGAGAAACACCAACTGATACAAGAATCATTGCTGTTATCACATTCACTACTGATACTATTCTAAGTACATTTGAATCCAAAATATTACTTAAATTCAGTAGCGAAAGAGCAGAGACGATATTGGGGATAACGAATATCATCATCACTTGTGAGATTCTTTTATGGTGTTTGATTTTAGAGTCTAAATCTGAATATATTTCGAAATCGCCCAGCTCAGATCGTCTGCGAACATAGATCCAGCGGTCATTTGTCGCTACATGTTCAACTCCCGTTTCAGTCAGGAACTCAATATAGGCCTTGCTGTCAGGGTGATCTGGCAGCTCGTCTAGAAACTCAAGACGATATATATACTCGCCAGGTGAACCTTTTTCAAAATAGTAACGGCCGAATGCAGAGCGAATAAGGTTGTATCCCTTGTCAGCCATTTTATTGAGCCATTTTTCGTCATGCTCATAATCAAGAAATAATTTGATAACTCTTTTATTTTTCATCTGCTTTACTCCCATATATTTTTCTGCCGTTTGTCAGCAGT
>CAZSLR010000254.1:0-2829 GCA_964607635.1 uncultured Oscillospiraceae bacterium | reverse complement strand
ATTGTCAGCATGCTCACAGGACGGTATCAGCAGTACCCTTGATCTGTCTGCCTCAGTGCATACTTTCAACAGATTATCGAGCTGTGGCCAATTTGTAAGATTACGACCAACATTCCAGGCAATAACAGAGCAATGAGTTTTGGCTGCTTTTATCAGATCTGCAACCGAAGCACTCATTATATTTGTCCAAAAATCAATATCCTTATTTGCAGGCCATCTATTAATAAGCTCTATGACAGATTTATCATCGGGGAAAATGTCAGTAGATGCAATGACAAATAGACCAAGCATATCTGCCAGATCCAATATAGCCGGATCTGCCATACCATCAGCCAGAAACAGACAATTGCAGCCTGAGTTTTTTATCTCAATTAATTTACTGCTGAGCTTCTCTACAGCTGTTGTATATTTGCCGGCAAAATTGTCTTGACGGCTTTTGCCAATGTTTATATCTGAAACTAAACCCGAATTAATACTGATATTTGCTGTGATCAAACTAAGCGGCTTCCCGTTCAATAGAAAAACCTTGCCCCTTCGTTCAAGTTTCCTAAAACCAACGGGCAGGTGATAGCATACCTGTTCATATCCGCGACTATCGGAAATCGTAATATACAGGTCATATACACTAGGCTGATCCGCGGACCAGGCCAAGACGTTTTCAATAGTAAAGGAGCAATCTATTTTGCTCATCGTTTTAACAGCATCATATAGCCGGCTGTTATCCGTAAGCGGCTCCAAATCAGCGGTGAACTCATTGCTGCTAAGCAATTTATAATCGTCATACAAATCCAGTCGAACAACCGGACTCTCAAGAGAAATTCGGCTAGATGACAGCTCTGCTGTTACACTTATTGACCAGCTGGTATGTTCAGAATTTAACGGCTCACTGCTGTAATCAAGATCTGTCAAAGAAATCGCAGGAAACGCTTCAATATATATATCAGATACGATTCCCCGAAATTGTTTGTCCCAGCCACTTCTGAGATGATCGCTGGCTGAACTTGAATACAGCACCAGAATCACTTCGTTTTCACCCTCGTGCCAGGCAGAAGTGATATCGAAGCTTATCGGAACATGTCTGATATCTGAATAACCAACTAGCCTTCCGTTAACAAAAATATGAAACGCACAAGACATCCCGGCAAAAGTAATCTTCTTGCGCAATGTGCTCCAGTAATGGGGCAAGGAGCATCTTCTAGACAGAACTGTCACCGACTGATGAACATCTGCATAGGGAGGTGGGATCCGATCGTTTCCAGCGTTCATAGAATTAAATATGAACGGAAGAGATATTTTCTGAGCGTCATTATGAGACATGATAATTTTTTCTGGCAAATCATACACGCGATCATAATGTGAGTATTCCCAATCATCATTTAGCAAATGAACATAATCAGATAAATATCTCCGAAAATCGGAAACAGCATCGAAGCATTTTCTGAAATTGGGAAAAGGAATCAGACAGCCATTAGCTGATATGGCATTAACAGTTCTGATATCTGCGTCATTCCAGTCAGGATTACTATCTCGTCCAGGGAGTAAATTCATTTGCTTGTATTCCTCCTAGCTATACTGAATACATAATATCATTTTCGGGACGGGTAAAAAAACATATTGGCAAAAGAAAACGAGCGCTGTCTCAAATCATCAGATTTGAAGCAGACACTCGTAATGGTCGGAGTGACAGGACTTGAACCTGCGACCTCTTGCACCCCAAGCAAGCACTCTAGCCACCTGAGCTACACCCCGTTGAACCTACACAATTTTACTTGGTTATTGAACTTGTGTCAAGGTCAATAATGGCTGCCTGAAAATATGATATTTCCATAAGATCGATGATTATAATCACTTGCTGACAACCGGATCAGTTTCGCCGCTGTGCTGCCCAAGCCCTATATCCCAGGCATGTGCCTTACGATATTGCAATGGTGTTCTTCCTGTGACCTTCTTGAAGATCCCCGAGAAATAGCTTTGGCTTGGGAAGGCAAGAATTGAGGCGATCTGAGCAGCTCCGTAGCCTGAATACGCTAACATATTTTTCGCTGTTTCCACCTTCTGCAACCGAATATATTCAGAGATCGTAATACCAACTTCTTTTTTGAACAGACGCGATAGATAGGCCGGGTCCAGACCTATATGACTTGCGAGCTGACTGACCGTTATACGTATATGCAGGTTATCGTAGATATACTCGACACATCTTGCGATACTTGCGTTTTGAATTCTTCGTTTGCGCAGCAGCCGCATACGGCCAGCATAATCGAGGCAAACATCCCTGTGGATCGTTTCGATATCAGCAGCTGATTTTGAGCTGTCGGTCTTCTGAATATAAAGGTCGCTTAATCCATAGGCTTCTGACAAGTCCATTCCGCCCTCTATACAGTAACGTGCTATCATCGCGATAGTTATAACCAAATGATATTTCAGATTCTGAAGCGAATCGGCAGAAAGCGTGCCAAGTCCCTGTTTGTCAACGATGGACGGTGTTAGTAATTCTTTAGTCCGTTTGAGATCACCCGACTTGATTGAATTGTAGAATGCCAGCTCCGGTGGATAAGGGGCCCGAAATGCACCAGCCTCGCGACGTATGTATTCTCTGTAAAACAAGTCCCTATCTGTTTGGCCTATCATGACAAATCTCCTGATCAGAAAATAGTGCAGCTGCATATATATAATCACCATTATGTCATTAAAAAGATAAAAAAGATATAAAAACGATATATTGGCATTAATGACTGTGAGATTCTTAGTTTATACATTAGGTTGAACCATAAAACTAGGGAGGTATGTATGAAATTAAAAAGAGGAATAAATATCGGGGGATATTTA
>CAZSLR010000253.1:0-2835 GCA_964607635.1 uncultured Oscillospiraceae bacterium | reverse complement strand
CAATAGAAGTCGATACTCGCTTGACAGCTCGCCGCATTCAATAATCAGTTTCATCTCATGAGCACTGCCTGTTTCTGATTCAATAATCGCCGCATTAAGCGGAATCAATTTTTCCTTCTCTTTGTTCTCAATTGTTTCTGGTAATTTGAAGCGAACAGTAGGACCCTCCAGATTCATGTTGGCCGGGACTGGCTTGTATTGCCAATTCATAACGAAATACCTGCTTCCGGCAATTTCCAGCCAGACATCGGCCTGCCCTGACTCAGCCGCAACATTACCATCGTTCAACAGCCATAGATCTACGGCAAAAGTTTCTCCAGAACGCCAGGAGAATTTGGGAATTCTTGCACTAATCAATTGATTGCGGCAGCTCTCAGCCACGGCATGATAGGCAGGCTTAGGGGAAACGGGGTAGTTAACCAGTGAGTTGTTAGCCAGAGTTGGCCAAGGCTCGTTATAGCACCAGTTAAGGGCCATCGAGCAATAGGGTTTCTGCCGGCGGGCTTCTTCATATATGCATTTATAACCTTCACTCTGAAGCCACTGACTCCATTCAATCATCTGTTGTAGATCAGACGGTTTACCGAAGTAATCCTCGATCATGTCCGGACATGCCCACGAATCGAAATCTCCCCAAGCCTTAAACGCGTGATGAGCAATAGTGATCTCATTTTCCTCCAAGGGAAATAGCTTGTTCTGCTCGCTGATCATCAGGCAGCAATCAAGATTGGATAGAGATGGAACGCCAAATTCTGTATAAGCGGTATAGTGTGCCTGAGGCATTGCCTGAAACACTTCGCGTCCATCAAGATACCGGAACAAATAGCAGCCATGAGCCATACCCATCAAAGGTGATGTCGGAAGATAAGGACGTTTAGGATCTAGCTCATAGCAGAGCTTGTTCAGTAATCGCAAGGCATGCGATTGGTCGGTCATCTTGGACCAGCTGTTGAATAACTCATTACCGCCACACCAAAAAGCCAGGCTGGTATATTTACGAAGCTTAGTAATTATTGCCTCTGCTTCTTGCTCCAGCACATGCAGATACTCTTTACTGCCTCGATAATTGTTGCAGGCCAGTGGAAATTCCTGCCAAACCATAAGACCGAGCTCATCACAAATTTCGAAGAAGCTATCCTTATTAACGATTCCGCCTCCCCATATTCGCAGCAAATTCATATTGGCTTCCTGAGCCAGTATAAGCAGAGGCTCATAGGTCTCCTTAGTTATTGTGCCGGGAAAAACCGCCGGATTTACCCAGTTGGTACCTTTTGCGAAGATGGGAACATTGTTAAGCTTCAGCGTGATTGGTGCATTACTGCGTGATTTTGGATAGCCTACTGGCTCAGACCAGGCACCCTCGTTCATTTCCAGAGTGATCGTTCTGAAACCAATTTTGCCACCAACAGAGTCTCTAATATCGCCGTTTTTCAGCAGTCTAAGCTCCCATCTATAGAGGTCAGGCTGACCATAACCATTGCACCACCAGAGCAGTGGATCGTTGATGCAGCCGATATTACCCCGCCCTGTTGACTGGAGAACAATTTCCGAATCAGGCGAGTATAATGTGAATTCCAGATCACCTTCTCCTGACAGATCGACATCGAGACATAAGTCGGCCTGATTCAAATGCTCCGATAAATCGTATAAGAGCTCTGCACTAATGATGCGATCCTCATATCTGACAACAATACCTGTATCATCCCAGATACCAAGCGGTATCAAGCGAGGATGCCAGTCCCAGCCGTAACTGACAGCAGGCTTACATGACTGCCTAGCCTCTTGTCGCGAGCCCGGAACCGCTCCCTCATCCTTGGGCACAGGATGAATTGCAATAATCAGCTCTGATCCCAAATCCTCAGTCACATCGAGCTCAAATGGCCTGAACATTCCTTCGTAGGAGTATCGCAGCTCGCCACCAATCAGAATCTCATATTTATAATCAATACCCTTGCAAGTGAAGAATACCCGCTGGTCACTAGTCAAATCAGAACTCAGATCCGGAATAACAGACTTGTATATCCAATACTGATCCTCCATCCATCTGTAAGCCTCAAAATTGGTCTCCTGCCGCCAGTCGGGCAGGCCCTCAGCTGTACCCCAATCAAGATTGGCCGCACCCGGCACCGTCGCTTTTATCCACTTCTCAGGCATGACATCATGCCCGCTGCTATGCCCAAGCTGCCAGCTCAGCTCAATCAAATCAACCGCTGGACGCAAATTCGAACTCATATCATATCCTCCAAATCACATCATCAGAACCTTGTTACAAGATCAGCGCTTCCCTCTCACAGAGAATCGTATAAGCCTGCGGATCATTTATAACAAGCTCATAGCCTAAACGAATATCCGCAGCCGAAGCCCCGACTGATATCATGTACTTTCCATTCTCAATCTTCCAGTCATTACTATATTGATCGAAATGAGCAAAATCGCGGAACCCTAGCCTTATTTCGACTATTTTTTCTTCACCAGGCGCCAAAAAAACTTTAGCAAAAGCCTTCAACTCTTTTATTGGTTTGTAAACTATACTGTCAATCTGTCCAACATAGAGCTGCCAGACCTCTTGACCAGCAATATCTCCGTTATTTTTAATCACAAAACGCAGATCTAAACTCATGCTTTCACTTGTGTTTTCACTTGTATTATCATTTGTTATTTCAAGCCCTTCATAAGAAAACCTCGTGTATGACAGCCCATGGCCGAAGGGAAACCAGACACTCTCCATATTCTTATCATAATATCGATAACCGATATCAGAACCTTCATGATATCGAACATGTCTACCATTGCCGGTATCGCAAGCGTAAGCAGGTGCTTCTAGAAACAAAGTTT
>CAZSLR010000252.1:0-2841 GCA_964607635.1 uncultured Oscillospiraceae bacterium | reverse complement strand
AAAAAATGCTCGAAGCCTCTTACGAGACCTCAAGCAGTAATGGCAAAATTCTCTTTCCTTTTACCAGGATATTTTTCATAGCTTATAAGTGATCAGTAATTTCAATCAAGCTTACATCTTAGTGAATGCGATCCGCTGAGCAGTCTGCTCTCGCTGCCGTCTGGCAATGTCAGCAGACATTCGCATGAAACCGGGACTTCCACTTCTATCAGGAACTCGCCGTTATCAAGTCGCCAGTCAGAAACGATTCGACCATATGGACAATTCACTTCTCCACGTGCGGAAGTTATGCCGCCGCCGATCAGCGGCTTGACCCGGAAGCTGCGATAGCCGCCACTGATAGCTTCAATTCCGGCGATGCGCCGATAGAGCCAATCGCCAACCGCGCCGTTAGCATAATGATTGAAGGATACCATGCCGCCGCTGGACTCTTCCTCTGACTTGCCCCCGGACAGATCACCGACATTTACGGTTCCATCCGGTCTTAGCGCGTCCCAACGCTCCCAGACTGTCGTGCCGCCGGCCCGAACCTCATAGAGCCAGGAGGGACAGGTTTCCTGCAGCAGCAGGTCGAAGGCCACATTCGGATGACCATTATCAGACAAAGCGAAAAGCAGATAAGGTGTACCGGTGAAGCCTGTGGTCAGGTGATTGCCGGCTTCTCGAACAAGTCTTACAAGGTTATCTGCCATTGTTTTAGTCTCGGTATTGTTAGCTGCAGTCATGGCAAAATGAAGAGGCAAAACATAGGCAGTCTGAAATTCCTTTTTTAGAGTTCCTGCTCCATCCGTGAAGACCTCGCGATATGCTCGGATTATTTTATCCCGCAGTTTTCGATAATAGGCCGCATCCTCTGTTTCACCTAGTATTTCAGCAATCTGTGCTGTGATATTACAGGAATTAGCGAAATAGGCAGTTGCTACCCATTTGCCCTTGGCCATCCACTGGCGTACAGTTTCATCTGGTGCGCACCAATCACCGAACTGGAAAGGGAATCGCCAAATATGACGGCTGTTCGGCGTAAGTGAAAAGAGACCGGACCATCGCTTGACTGATTTAAGGAAGCGCTTGATCGTTGGATATTGCTTCTGCAGAAGAGATTTACTACCGCGTGCCAGATATTCAGCCCAGGGGACAAGAACACAGCTGTCTCCCCAACAGGCTGTGGTCATTGCTGGCCATGAATCACCTGCGCGAGGGATAACCATCGGCAGACCGCCTCCTCGACTCTGCTCGCTGCGCATGTCCAGCAGCCATTTATCAAAAAATCTGCTCATATCAAAATTGAAACAGGCAGTGCTTGCGAACACCGCGATATCACCGGTCCAGCCTTGTCGTTCATCGCGCTGAGGGCAGTCAGTTGGGATGTCGACAAAATTAGATTTGCCGCCCCAGCGAATATTACTCTGTAGCTGATTAATGAGCGCGTTCGAGCATTCGAAGCTGCCTGTCTCCTCAATATCAGAATGGAGGACCAGAGCTGACAGCTCAAGGTCCTCGGCATCTATGCCTGTGACACCGACATATCTGAAGCCCATATAGGTCAATCGCGGCGAATAAGTTTGTTCCCCATCAACACACGTATAAGAAGCAATAGCTTTTGCGGTTCGCAGGGATTTGACGAAGAGCTCTCCCTCAACTAGAACCTCCGCATGACGGAAGACGATCTTCTGTCCGCTCTTGCCATTTATCCTTGCGTAGATAACCCCGGCAAAATTCTGGCCGAAATCATAAACTAACTCTCCACTATCAGACCGAGCACAGCTTATTGGCTGTAGTTTTTCCTGAACGCGAACTGGGCTGCCATACTGGGCGATCAGGGCCGGCTTACCACGAGGCTTGGTGATGCTGCATTTCCTCCAGCTTGCAGCTGCCAGGCCTATACTGGCATCGTATTCTTCACCGTCATACCATTCAGCCTGACGGAAATTACCTTCCTCTGTGACCTCCCAGGATTCGTCAGTCGAGATGATTTCTGTACTGCCATCAACATAATCAATATGCAGCTCTAGTAAAAGCGCCTGCTTATCAGCGCTGATCTTATTCTTGCGGATATAGTTGAACGAACCAGCCGCCCAACCGCCTGCCACTATGGCTATTAATGTGTTGTCTTGATTAAGCTGTTTTGAGATATCGTATGTCTGATATTGGATCTGATGCTCATAGGATGTAAGGCCAGGCGCGAAATAATCATTACCTACCTTGCACTCATTCAACATAAGCTCATAAACTCCGAGCGCAGTCGAATTTATCCATGCTCTCTTGATCGGCTTGGTTACCACAAATCGATGACGGAAGGTCATCGGTAGAGGCGAGACTTTTTTCGCGAAATCATATGTGCCATCAGTTATCCAGCTCGCTGTCCAGGGGGTATCAAGTCTGCCAGTTTGGAAACGCACTGCCGCCTTGGCTGTTTCGCCGCTCGTACCAGTAGCTTCCACAAAAACCTCATAGCCTGTGTAAGGCTTGAGCTCAACGTCACAGCGTATATCGAGTTGATCAGTCGTCGTTATCTTCCAGCTGCCGCAGCTGATCGTGGCTGCCGCAAGCGCTTCGCCGTGTATATCAGATACCAGCGCGAAGGAAAGATAAGGAGCACTGTCTGTTATGCAGCCTTCTCTGAGATTATTTACTTTCAAATCCGTTATCTTAAGCATGTCAAAATTACTCCTTATTTATTCGCGATGCGTTCCTTGATTTCTGCCTGCTTCTTATCAAGATTCTTCTCAACATTCAGGAAAAGCAGCAGTGCAACAAGAACCAGACCTGTAATCGTCTCCAGTCCAACAAACGAGAAGGTGATCATATTCCGAACCGGTTGTGACTGCACCGCTATCAGAT
>CAZSLR010000251.1:0-2856 GCA_964607635.1 uncultured Oscillospiraceae bacterium | reverse complement strand
ATATCATAGAATGAAGCTTGGCGAATACCGACTTTTACCGGTATAATTTAGATATCACTCCTGTGAGGTGGTAAAATGCGGATATTCATCGCACTTAATTTCGATCATCTCGGCTTTTGCCAGTGTTTTATTGCTGGTTGATCAGAGCTGTACCAAAGCATGGCCGAGCACTTCGTTCATATCCTCGACGAAATGGATCTTGACCTTTTTCATGACGCTTTCGGGAATCTCATCGATGTCACGCTTGTTCTCGATCGGCACCAGAACCGTGTCGATGCCGGCTCTGTTTGCAGCGATCACCTTCTCCTTGAGTCCGCCGATCGGCATAACGCGCCCACGCAGAGTAATCTCACCGGTCATCGCGACATTGTGGCGAATCGGTCTGCCGCTAAGAGCTGAAGCAACTGCGGTAGCTAGAGTAATACCCGCGGATGGTCCGTCCTTCGGAATCGCGCCAGCCGGTACATGAATGTGAATGTCCTTGGAGCTGGCAAAATCATCGTTGATCTTAAGCTCGGTGGCTTTTGAACGAATATATGTTATCGCAGCGCGCGCCGACTCCTTCATGACATCGCCGAGCTGACCTGTCAGCTCAAGCTTGCCGCTGCCAGGCATGACATTTACCTCAATCGTAAGCGTATCGCCACCAGCATAGGTCCAGGCCAGTCCCGTAGCGACACCAACCTGATCCTTATCCGCGGCCAGATCGAAGCGGAATTTTTTCTTCCCGATCAGATCCTCGAGATTATCAGGTGTAACCTTAACGTTCGTCTCACCCTGCTCCATAATCATGATAGCAGCCCTTCTGCAGACATGCGCAAGCTCACGTTCAAGCTGACGAACTCCGGCCTCTTTTGTATACCAGCTGATCAGACTGCTCATTCCCTTACGGGTTATCGTCAGCTGTTTTTTATCCAAGGCGTTTTGCTTAAGCTGTCCTGGTAAAAGGTGTCTTGTGGCGATTTCCAGCTTCTCAGCCTCAGTGTAGCCGGACAGACGTACGATTTCCATACGATCCAGCAAAGGCTGCGGAATTGTGTCTGCCGAGTTAGCAGTTGTAACGAATAGGACCTTCGAAAGATCATACGGCACTTCAAGATAATGATCACGGAAGGTGTTGTTCTGTTCCGGATCAAGCACCTCAAGCAGCGCCGATGATGGATCGCCGCGGAAATCATTGCCAAGCTTATCGATCTCATCCAGTAGAATCAAAGGATTGTCGGTGCCGACCTGACGAATTGCGTTGACTATTCTGCCCGGCATCGCGCCAACATAAGTCCTACGATGACCACGAATCTCAGCCTCATCGCGTACGCCGCCCAGAGACATACGTACATATTTACGACCAAGCGCTTCAGCAACTGATTTAGCGATAGATGTCTTGCCAACACCTGGAGGACCTACCAGACAGAGGATAGGGCCTTTGTTCGTCAAATCACCAGCTTCATTACGCAGCTTACGCACCGCTAGATACTCAAGAATTCGTTCCTTTACCTTTTCCAGCCCGTAGTGATCCTTGTCTAGTATTCTGCGTGCCCGCTTCAGATCAAGCTTCTCAGTCTCCACTTTGCCCCAGGGCAATTCAAAAATCAGCTCGATCCACGATCTGAGGACAGAAGCCTCCGGATAACCCGCCGGCATTCTCGATAAACGTGTCATTTCCTTACGAATCTTAGTCTTAAACTCATCAGGAATTGCCAGTTGCTCGAGCTGCCTGTTCCAGTTGTCCTGATCCTGCTGTGAATTTTCCTGATCACCAAGCTCACTCTGAATAGTCTTCATCTGCTCACGCAGGAAGTAGTCACGCTGTGATTTATCCAGATTAAACCGAACCTTCGACTCGATGTCTTTTTCCAGCTCAAAAATTAGCTGTTCACGCTGCAATATAATAATTAGCTCTTGAGCACGATGCTGGATCAGATCCTCCTCAAGAAGATACTGCTTCGTCTCGATTGGAATATTAAGCTGACTCGCAATAGTATCAGCCAACGCAGACAATGACTTAAGCGCACCAAGAGCAATCACTGTCTCCGGCGGAAAACGATTCGTCGTCAAAGCATATTTCTCAAAAGTCTGCATCAATTTGCGGCGATGTGCCTCGATCAAGCTCTGATCATGCTGCGATTCATCAGGAAAAGTCAAATAATCAACATCCACCTCATAATATGGATCTTCTTTTATTACCTTCATAATCCGGGCACGCTTTTTGCCCTCGACCATTATCTTCATATTCTCGCCCGGCAGCTCCAGCACCTGACGAATCCTGGCTACACAGCCCACCTCATAGATCTCATCAACCTCAGGCCACTCCTCATCAATCGACTTCTGAGCCGATAAGAATATCACCTGATTTTTCTCCATCGCATTCTCAACAGCCAGCTTAGAACCCTCACGGCCAATATCGAAGCTCACACTGACTCCAGGAAAAACAGTAAGCCCGCGCAGAGGTACCATCGGCATTCTCACCGGTGGCTGAATGTTAGTTGCAGCTGGCTTGCGACCCCTACGTGAAGCAGGTTTTTCAGCAGTAGTTTCTGCAGTCTTGGCTACCCGGCTTTTGCCAGACTTATCAGACTGTTTGCTATTCTTAACAGCCTTGTCCTGCTTGTCAGCAGCATCACTATCCACCATAATTTTCTTGTTATTTCTCTCTGCCATATCATTATCACCCGTTCGAAGCCTCAGCTCAGATTTTTCTGCACATTTCGGCCGATTTCTCTCATTTTTCTTCGCTTTTCTTAATCGCGATACATTATAACATGAATAATTCGTGCGAGATATTCAATACATAAATTGTTGATAAATGTAACGCGGGTGTTCTATGTCTCGGACTTGCTCGGCTGGTAGTGGCGCGGG
>CAZSLR010000250.1:0-2869 GCA_964607635.1 uncultured Oscillospiraceae bacterium | reverse complement strand
GTTGGCGTAGGTGTAGGCGTAGGTGTTGGAGTTGGTGTCGGCGTTGGTGTTGGCGTAGGGGTAGGAGTCGGTGTCGGCGTTGGTGTTGGCGCCAGTGTCGGTATCGGCAGGTTCTCAGACTCCATTTGTGAGAGATCTTCAAGCTCTGAGTCGAGTGAAGAATTGGCACCAAATAGTTTGAAGCCGCGAAAGCCGCTGCTGTTAGAGAAAAATATTGTTGTTATAACGCCAATTGAAATTAAAGCAATCAGAACAATCATAACGATTATTGGATAATAAACTTTACCGAGTTTAGGTTTATGTTTCTTCACTTCAGATAAACTCCCAACGCGAATAAATAGAACATCATATTACTATTTTATCAATATGAACCTGCTTTTTCATTAAATAAGCGGAAATCATTTGCACATTTTATTAATATACAAACATTTAGATAATCCGGTACTATCAGTGCTATAATCAGTATAAAAAGAGGTGGCTTGTCCAATGAGTATTATTTGTTTTGGCTCTATGAACATTGATCATGTGTATGATGTCGATCACATCCTCAAACCTGGTGAGACTCTGGAGAGCTCTCATTATAAGCTTTGCGACGGCGGCAAAGGCCTGAATCAGGCTATCGCGTTGGGACGCGCGGGCACTGATTGTCGCATGGCCGGCATGCTCGGTCATGATGGCAGAGGACTTCTGGCGGCGCTTTCGTCGAGCGAAGTCGATACTGATCTGATCCGCTTCGTCGAAGAACCAAGCGGGCATACAATAATCCAGGTCGACCGCGAGGGGCAAAATTGCATCCTTTATCACGGCGGTGCCAACAAGGCGATCTCGCAGGATTATATCGATGAAGTGATGGCACAGTGCAGCGCAGGCGATTACATTTTATTGCAAAACGAGATCAGCATGCTGGCAGAAATAATCAAGGCCGCTGATAAACAAGGTCTTAAGATCGTGCTTAATCCATCGCCGATCAGTGATGAGCTCAAAAATCTTCCACTTGATAGAGTAAGCATTTTAATTCTCAATGAGATCGAGGGCTACGAGCTGACAAAACTCGAGGAGCCACTTGAAATACTGGCCGAGCTTAGGCAGAAATATCCCGACACGGCGATTCTGCTTACGCTTGGCAAACGCGGCTCAATTTATCAGGACGCGGAAATAACCGCTCATCAGGATATTTTCCAAGTACCAGTTGTCGACACAACTGCAGCCGGCGATACTTTTACCGGGTTCTTCTTAAAAATGCTGATGGACGGAGAGCCAATTCCGACCTGCTTGAGATATGCGTCGGCGGCTTCCGCGATCGCAGTCGGCAAACAAGGAGCAGCACAATCGATCCCGACTTTTGCCGAGGTTGAAAACAGCCCGCTGCTGAAGTAAGCCCGAAAACAGAGCACTGTTGACGTGAGGCAGATAAACGAGCACTGTTAATATGAAGCAGGTGTTTGGGCGCTAAAAATCAGGCGGTATGAAAATGCCGCCTTACTTATGTAATATCCACTTCCCTTTTCGGTCTATATGGGTGAAGGACCTTCATGAAGCACAGCAATTTTGAGGATGTAAAATGGACGATCAGGAAATCATCAGGCTCTATTGGGAACGGAATCAGGACGCGATCGCAGAGACAGAGCGGCAGTACGGTGGTTACTGTAATGCGATCTCGCTGCGGATCCTGCGATCGCCGGAGGACGCGGCGGAGTGTGTAAATGACACCTGGCTACGGGCCTGGCAGGCAATTCCTCCGGAGAAGCCGAACCGTTTTTCAATCTGGCTCGGGCGCATCACGCGCAATCTGTCACTCAACCGGCTGGAATCTAAGCACGCCGGCAAAAGAGGTGGCGGCGTGGTTGAGGTTTCTTTTGACGAGCTGGCCGAGGCGATCAGTGGGTCAAACGGGCTAAATCAGATGAGTATCGTCAGCAGACCGGATAGAGCAGATGAAGCACTCGAGGCAAAAGAATTGGCCGAAGAAATCAGCATGTACCTGATGACACTGCCAAGGCAGAAAAGAGTCGCTTTCGTCGGACGCTACTACTATTTTGCCGAGCTTGATGAGATCGCGGCAGCAACAGGAGCGACTAAGAAACACTTATCAGTGATGCTGCACCGAATTCGGCAGGACCTGATTCGCCATTTGCGTGAAAGGGGCTATTACCTATGAGAAGAAATATGAATCGAGATAAAAATATACACCAAGGCTCAAGCAACAGCTCAGATCACAGCTCCAGAAGATTAATTAGAGCGATCGGCGAGATCAATGAGCAGCTGATTTCCGAGTACGATGAGGCACTACTAAGAACGGCTGGCAATGTATATCAAAATAGCCTTGTCGGGCAAGTTGAGCAAGCTGATCTTACGGGCGCAGCGATTCAAAACGATCAGACTAAACGCAAGCAGAAATCATCAAGAAGATCCTGGCGCTACGGTGCAATCGCGGCGGCCTCGCTGGTATTGGTCGCGGTCGGTCTGATCACAGCCAGCGGCATGGGCTTGATCAAGCTGCCGATCGGCGGTGGTGCACAAAGTGGCGGCGGTGGTGCGCCCAATCCGGATGATCCATCGCAGGCCAGGACCTACATGTTCTATGATGGCCCAATCTTCCCGCTGACGCTTTTAGAAGCACAAGAAAATATCAGCGCCATTCGCGATATCTCCTACGACTTCACACCTTATACCGATGTTATCGAAGAGTATGAAATCGATACCAAAGACGGCCCCAAATTGCAGCAGTCTACCTATCATGAAACAGCGGCAAAAGTCACGGATCGTTATCTGCTCCAGAACGATTCAGACGAAGATATAACGGTACAAGCCGCCTACCCGATCGCGTCTTCACTGGCTGATCTATTTGAACGAATTCCGCAAGTTACAC
>CAZSLR010000249.1:0-2905 GCA_964607635.1 uncultured Oscillospiraceae bacterium | reverse complement strand
GCTGCGGCGGCTGTGCGGTTTGCCGAAGGGTGCGCGAATTTTCTTACTGTTATAACTGATATGCATGACAAGGCTCCTCGATAATGCAGGAAGATACTACCGCAGAGGTGGTATCGCTCCTGTTCTCGATCGATTTCAAAACAGTTAATCTCAATATCAGAGAAATGATCGCGATAACGATAAGCGATATCATTGCGATTATCGCGATATAGAGCGGACGATTGCTGGACGGTTCGTTCTTGTCCGCTGCTTCCGTCATTATATTGTCGCGACTGATACTGGCTGACAAAGGCGCAGCGATGGGCATTAATCTATGTTCTTCGGTATCCTTCAAATAGGCGTTAAGATTATAGTAATCGCCCCGGGTATAGCTGCTGTTGTTTTTTGTATTAAGTGGGGTCTTGAAGTAAGGTGTCTGCAGTATCTCCGGCTGATCGGATACGGCTGGTTTGCCGCAATAAGGACAATTTATGGAGTCATCAGGAATTGCCAGGCCACATTTATTACAGAACATAAACTTGCCTCCATGCCAACATCTTTGCCGACATTTATATTATAGACCTAGTTAAGTGTTATGGCACAATAAAATTATGAAAAAATCGCGCTGTCTTGTAGAATATGATTTGTGCTAAGATGTTCTGGTTAAACAATAGCTGTGGAAGGATAGAACAATGTCAGTTGACACCGAGACCTGTCTTACGCAGGACGCGAATCGAATAGAATTCATAGAGCCCATTAAGCCCAATGATCACAAGGCAGCACGACGCAGGGCTATTGCTTTGTTTATTTTAATTTGCCTGCTGATAGCTCTGATACCATTGGGACTGATCGCGGCTTCCATGCTTGGGGCTTTCGGCCCTAAGAGCATCGATGCCGGCTATAATCAAACCGACCTGATTTCAGCTGTCAACAAGCTCGATTTGAAATTTATATCCGCCGACGGCTCTCATTATAAAAGCATCCTTGAGCTTACAAAAAAAGAGGCCGGAGAAGCCTGGAATCATGATATATCCCATGCGGATTTCAACTGGACCTACGATAACTACACACTGGCAAAAGTCGAGCTGTCCGGTGCTGAGCTGCAAGCCCTGATTTGTGAAGCTTCACCACTGTCGCTATGGACAGACCAGCTACAGATAAAAGTATCCAAGGATAAAACTATCGAACTGTCGGCTCTGCTCAAATTTGACAGCGTTTTGAGCGAGCTGTTCCCACAAGAGAGGGCCGAGCTGCCCGTATCAGGCTTCAAGAGAATAAGCGTATATCTTCAGGCCAGGCCATCGATCTATGAGAATCAGCTTGAATTGAACACAGAGGAAATAAAAATTGGACCTCTGCAAATAATTGACAACGCGCTATTAGATCAGAACGCCATCTACCTTGAACGAATTTATAGAAATGTACCGGATCTTATAATTCATTCTTTGGAGCTAACGAGCCGCGGTACCGTTAGATTGACAATGACCATACCACAGTCGATACGAGCCGAATATATTGGCCGCGACTAATTGATTTTGTTCTTCCGCAGCGCGTCAGTTTCATGGGCGATGTCTAATTTTCGCAGACCCATCCAGAACCAGACACCGGTCAAGCCTGCTGACAATATATCGGCAAAAGGCGCGGCATACAGTATTCCGTCAAGTCCCCAGAGCATTGGAAAAATCAAGACAGCCGGTATCAAGAGAATAACCTGACGAGACAGCGTCAGCAGTGTAGCGCTGTAAGGCCGGCCGATAGCCTGAAAGAAGTTGGCGGATACTATCTGGAACGCGACAACCGGCAAGGCGAACAACCATGTTCTGAGCGCTCTTGACGAGAAGCTCAACAGCTCTGGATCTCGGTTAAAGGCTGAAATTAAAAGCTGAGGCACAAGATTGATAAGCAGAAATCCAATTATTGCTATGCCAGTACCGGCAGCGATAGTAAGCAATACCGTTCGCTTAACTCTCTTGTACTGTCTCGCACCATAGTTGTAGCTGATGATTGGCAGCATCCCCTGTTTAAGTCCTATGATTGGCAGTACCAGCAAGGTCTGCAGACTATTGATAATACCCATTCCAGAAACGGCGATATCACCACCATAGCTGAGAAGCCCCTTATTGAGTACCATGTTAAGTATGCTATTGGCGAACTGCAGCAGGAAGCCGGGCAGACCAAGAGAAGTGATTTTTGCAGTGATCGGCAAACTGAGCTTCAAATGTTTTAGTCTTAGCTTAGTGTTGCTATTAGGTCCGCAAAAATAAACTACCACCCATACTGCGGCGACACCTTGTGCCAGTATCGTCGCAAGCGCTGCTCCGGCCATACCCATATCAAAAACAAATATAAAGATCGGATCAAGAACAATATTGAGACCAGCGCTAAAAAACATTGTTATCATAGCGAATTTCGGCCTGCCATCAGCACGGATGAAATTATTCATGCCAAGCCCGACAATCTGGAAAACAGTACCAATAAGAATAACTCGCATATAATCAACGGCATATGGCATAACCTTATCACTGGCGCCAAACAAATGGAGAATTGGATTCAGAAACAATTGTCCTGCTACTGAAAATAAAACACCGATTATCAGCATAAGCATAAAAGCGTTGCCCATAGCTTGCTCAGCATCCTCTCGACGTTTTTCACCCAAACGTATCGAAAAAAGTGTCGCGCCACCGGTGCCTAACAGAATACCAAAAGCAAGCATCAAAATCATGATAGGAAAGCTGATTGTTATGCCAGCCAGGCCCTCATGACTAAGTTTTTCGCTGTTGCCGATAAAAATTCTGTCAACAACATTATACAAAGCATTTATCATCATTCCGACAATAGCAGGTACGCTGTATTTTAAAAGCAGCTTATGAATCTGCTCACTGCCTAGAGAATCAGTAGAGGACATCAAGATAAATCTCCAATCAAA
>CAZSLR010000248.1:0-2916 GCA_964607635.1 uncultured Oscillospiraceae bacterium | reverse complement strand
TTGTGAGCTCCTCCCAAATTCCGACTGACTGTACTGTGGCCAGGTCAGCCAAGACGGATAAGAGGGGGTTCAGATAAATGTTAATCAAACGCAAACATGAAAATCTGAGGAGGTTCAAACATGAAAGCAAGAAAACTAATTGCAGTAGTTATTACTCTGGCAATGGCAATTGCTCTGTTCGCCGGCTGCGGCGGTACTGAGACCACAACTACAGCTGCACCAACTACAACAACTACAGCTGCTGAAGGTGACGAGACCACAACTGCCGCACCAGACGAGACCACAACTGCAGATAATGGCGAGAAGCCTTATATCCCGGTTGTTTCAAAAGGATTCCAGCATAAATTCTGGCAGGCTGTTAAGCAGGGTGCTGAAAAAGCAGCTACAGAATTCAATGTAGACATTACCTTCGACGGTCCTCCTTCTGAGAAGGACGTTGACGTTCAGGTTCAGATGCTTGATACAGCTATGAACAACAACCCTGCAGCTCTCTGTCTGGCAGCTCTTGATACACAGGCTGTTCTGCCGGCACTTGAGAAAGCTCAGGAGCTAGGTATACCTGTAATCGGTTTTGACTCTGGTGTTGATTCTGACATCATCGTTGGTACAGCCGCTACAGACAACAAAGCTGCTGCTGCAGAAGCAGGACATCAGCTGGCTAAACTGATCGGTGAAGAAGGTAAAGTTTTCGTTCTCGTTCATGACCAGACATCTCTGACAGGTATCCATCGTCGTGATGGTTTCCTCGAGGCTATGACAGAATATCCTAACATCGAAGTTCTCGAGACACAGTATGGTGATGGCGACCACGCCAAATCAACCGACCTGGCAAAAACAGTTCTTACAGCTAACCCTGATGTTAACGGTATCTTCGGTGCTAACGAAGGTTCTATCGCTGGTTGTATCAATGCTGTTACAGAAATGAATCTGAAGGGCAAAGTTCAGCTGGTTGGTTTCGACTCAGGTAAAATCCTGCTCGACGCTATCAAAGACGGCACAGTTGCCGGCGCAGTTTCACAGGATCCATACGCTATCGGTTACGAAGCAGTTAAGGCTGCAGTCATGGCCATCAATGGCGAAGAAGTTCCTAAGATGATCGACACTGGCTTCCGCTGGTACACAGCTGATGACCTCGAAGATCCTGAACTGCAGGTTATCCTGTACGAATAAGACATAATATCGAGTCATAATTCTGGCCAATCTAAATGACTCTTAGCTGCTTGGCAGCTGAAAATCGAAGGACTGCTGATGGAAGTAATTTCACAGCAGTCCTTTTTTAGTAATAATACTACTAATGATGTATGCGCTATCAGCCTGGTTTCAGCCGCGTCTCAGCATTGTATTCACGCGCCTGTACTCTCTGGGGCTATATTCCATTTTTTGCTTAAACACACGCGAGAAATAAAACTCATCATCATAGCCCATAGCCGCAGCTATTTCTGAGATCGTGCGATTAGTCAGCAGTAGCTTGAGCGAGGCCTGTTGAATCAAGCGGCCCTGTATATACTGATTAAGAGTGATACCATGAGCCTGTCGGAATTTGCGCCGCATTGTCTCATAGGACATTTCAAGCGCTTCACAAACGCTACGAGCGGACAAGCGTGCGGAGAGATTTTTCTCAATATAGGCGTAGATGTGCCGATACTCACCGGCAAGCAGCATTCTTGGACCAAGATCGGGCAGCTCATCGCGGATGAATGAGGCGATCGTTTCATAAGCGATACCCTTGAGCGCCAACAAATCAGGCAGCTGACCACTCTGATACATACTTAGGATCGCGCTAAGCTTGTCTTGTGCCAACGGCAGCCGGAAGCAACGGTCGATCCCCTCAAGAATCTCAGAATTAGCATATCGCAGCGAGAAGTGAAAATAGAATTTCTCGATCCGTTTCCTGGTTCGCAGATTAACCTTGGTATAGGGAGGTATCAAATACATATAGCCCGGTTCGAGATCCATTCGGCCATCGTCCGTTTCCAGCCAGCCATGATCGGCGATCATATAATATATCCTGCCAAAAGGCGACATGACGTCAAATTGATTCCACTGTTGATTGCCGATGAAATGTCCATGGTCAAGCAGCTCAAGCGCCAGCCTGTTCAGATGCATCGTAAGCTGCTGATTACGCTCGATCCCACGGCTGTCCCTATGGAAGTCCGGCATATGTCTGATTTCCATATTATCCATATGATCACCGCCTTATCTCAAACCGTATATTCCATGATTATACCAAATTATCCATGTATATATGGCTAGATATCTTTACAATTAATAGTAGGGCAGTTTATTGATTGTCCGCAAACTGGCTACTCTCTGTCTAGGCATCATAGTGATGTCTGCAGAAACAGATTTTAGGAGGTTTAATATGCCACAAGTTAAGAATGAACCTGTCAACCGCTTGATAGGCCGCATGCCGAAAATCGGTATTCGTCCCTGTATCGATGGACGCCGCCGCGGTGTTCGTGAATCACTTGAAGAACGTACCATGAATATGGCCAAGATCGCAGCTGATCTGATCAGCAGCAATCTCAGACATGCCAACGGCCTGCCTGTGGAATGTGTTATCGCTGATACCTGCATCGGTGGCGTAGCCGAAGCAGCAATGTGCGAGGATAAATTCGCAGCTGAGAATGTAACTGCTACTCTCTCTGTAACACCTTGCTGGTGCTATGGTCTTGAGACAATGGATATGAATCCTCTGACGATCAAGGCTGTCTGGGGCTTCAACGGAACTGAGCGCCCAGGCGCAGTTTATCTGGCCGCTGTTATGTCAGCACACGCACAGCGCAAGCTGCCGGCTTTTTCCATTTATGGCCGTGATGTACAGGATAGTGATGATACCAGCGTTCCGGATGATGTTAAAGAGAAGATCCTGTTATGGGCCAAGGCCGCTCTGGCTGCCGGTACCATGAAGGGTAA
>CAZSLR010000247.1:0-2931 GCA_964607635.1 uncultured Oscillospiraceae bacterium | reverse complement strand
ACATCATGAAATTCCGGATGCGCAGCACCATGAACCCGGTCAACCACCGGAACATACTGCTTAAGCGTCTGCAGAACATTCTTATTTGCCTTGTAAAAATCTGATCCTTGTTTCATTTTATCCACACTCCTATAAATTTGTTAAATGCCTGCATAACTAATGTTTTTCAGGCATTTGTTATTCCTTGTATGCAAATTCTCTCATGAAAAGAATATGATTTCCTTGACGCAAATCAATTTTCGCAAATTCTATCGTTTTTCATACTGGCAAAAGCCTTGCTCCAGCGGGTTGTATGCGTATTATTGACTAAACGTTAAGCAGTCCGTCCAAATCAAGAATTTTTATTTTCTTGTTTGAGATCTGCTCTATCAAGCCGACCTCCTCAATTTCTGTCAGCTTCCTGCTGATCGACTCCGGCGTAGTCCCCAAATAAGAAGCCAGGTCTCTCTTCGACATTGGCAATTCGACTATCTGAGATTTACTATCTCGATCGAGACATTCGATCAGGAAGAGCGCGATCCTGGTTTCAACTCGTTCGGTAGCAAATCTGGTTGTCTGCTTCTCCGACTGCTCTAGTCTATGTGAAAACTCTGATAGAACCTTCAAGGATATCGAAGGGTATTTCAGCAGGAGCTCATTAAATTCCGAGCGGGTGATAGTACAGACACTGGTATCCTCGATTGCTTCCGCATATGCCTCATGCACAGTATCGCTGAACAACGCAAGCTCACCGGTAAAATCGCCCGGCCGCAAAAAACGAATCAACTGTTCTTTGCCCGATTCCGAGAGTCTATAAATCTTAATTTTCCCCTCGCTGACAATATATAGTGTATTCGCAGGGTCGCCTGGACTATATAGATTTTCGCCTCGCTTGAACTTTAGCGAACGAATCAGTGACATGATCTCATCCATTTGCGCAGGCTCAAGATGATTGAATATTGGCACAAGTGAAATGCAGCTCTCGTCATCCATACATGTACCGTCTGAATTACAGTGATGGCACTGATGCTTATGGTTACATGTTGTTTCACTATCTACGCTCATGATGGTTCCTCCCGCGTCAATCATCTACTAAATCAAATAATAACATAGCCTATAGCTTTCGTCGTGCTCGCCTTTTGCCAGGATATCAAGTGATAATCAAAGCTCTTGCTTAAGACAGGCTGAAATATTGAAGAATATAGTATACAATCTATATATTGAGATTTGAAATAATTATCGCTGCGGAGGATTATCTTATGCGTTATCGTGAAATAGGCAGAACGGGCGTCAGTGCCAGTATCATCGGGCTTGGCTGTGAGCATCTGGACAATAAGCCATATGAACAGGTAAAAGAAACGATCGATGCCGCGCTGGAGAGCGATATTAACCTACTCGACGTTTTCATGCCTGGCAAGGAAGTTAGGGAAAACATCGCCAAGGCTCTGGGATCGCGCCGCAAGGATGTATTAATCCAGGGACATATCGGCTCGACTGATATCAATCAGCAATACGATATATCCCGTGATCTGCCTCTGGTTAAGCGCTACTTCGAGGATCTGCTGCGTATCTTCGGACGCATAGATTTCGGCATGATGTTTTTCATCGATTCCGAGGATGATTACAAGGGCGTATTTGAGACCGGCTTCGCGGACTATGTGCTCAAGCTTAAGCAGGATGGCGATATCGGCCATATCGGCTTCAGCTCACATAACCCACAAACCGCGATCAGAGCGATCAATACAGGTCTGCCTGAGATGATGCTGTTCAGCATAAATCCGGCCTTCGACATGCTGCCTGTTGGCGAGAATATTTTTGATCATATCGAAACCGGCTTCGGCTCGAACCTGTTCAGAGGCTTCGATCCCAAGCGTACCGAGCTTTATCAGCTCTGTGAGCAGAAGCAAATAGGTATCACTGTAATGAAAACACTGGGCGCCGGCAAACTGATATCTCCTGAGCATACGCCTTTTGCCAAACCACTGACTGTGCAGCAGTGTATGCATTATGCACTTACGCGTCCTGCGGTCTCAAGCGTAATGCTCGGCTGCAAGACCAGAGCGGAAATGCTCGACGCTGTACGTTATCTCGATATGAGCGAAGAAGAGCTTGATTATGCAGAAGTGCTGGGATCACTGCGTAACGATTTTCGCGGCAACTGCGTCTACTGCAGCCATTGCCAGCCCTGCCCGGTCGATATCGACATCGCGACTGTCACCAAGTATCTCGATATCGCCAGACTGGACAAGGATAATGTACCCCCTTCGATAAAATCCCATTATCAGGGATTAAACGCTACCGGCAAGGACTGTATCGCCTGCGGCAGCTGCGAGGAGCGTTGTCCATTCGGAGTTGAGATTATTTTAAATATGGCCGAGGCGGAGCAGCTGCTGGGTAAATGATCAGTCCTCTTCGAAATTCATATTGAGAGTCATCGGTAGCCTCAAGCTCTTAAGCCTCTCTGGATCCTTCACAACATCCTTATAAAAGTCGACTAGCTCCACAGCCAGCTTGGAATCGAAAGAGTTTTCAAGCTGGCATTTGTCTGCGAATCGCATACGGCAAGGATCCCCTGTAGTGTAAGGCTTCCATTCAGCAAGTGTTGAGCCATCAGAATCAAGCCCATTAGGATCACCTGTTTTCGCGAAATTCGTCCAGTAATTACACATATGTCTTGCCAGATCATAATGCTTGCCGACAAACGGACGCCAGCACTTAGCAAGAGTCTCAAATGTAAACCAGAGCTCAGATGAATGGAACGCTCCGGCTTTGTCTCCGGGTATTTCCGGATCGAAATAGTAATTGTAGATCGGCGAGCCTTCAGCTTCAGCATTGACCTGGCACATTAACGTATTGCCGATCTCAAAACGGTTGAAGGCAATGGCCGCTATTTGCTGCCTGATATCCTGACCGACAGCCTTGGCGATCGACAGAAAAACATCCTTCTTGTCA
>CAZSLR010000246.1:0-2980 GCA_964607635.1 uncultured Oscillospiraceae bacterium | reverse complement strand
GGTATGCCAACATTCTTCTTGAATATATAGCTGAAGTAATGCGGGTCGTTATAGCCTACCGCATATGCGATTTCCGAAGCCAGCATCTGCGTTGACTTGAGCAGCTCTGAGGCCTTATTGATTCTCAATCTTGTAAGATACTCTATGAAGGTCTCTCCCTTCTCTTGAGCGAAAACAGTGCAGAAATGATTGTTGCTCAGTGACACATGCGACGCGACCTGGTTAAGCGACAGATCAGTTTTACTGAAATTATCTTCGATAAATGAGCAGGCTCGTCTGATCACATCCGCATATCTGCTGCCTAGACGACTGTCTCTATAAGCGAGCGTTCTATCGAGAATATCCATAATCTTAGACCTAAGCATATCTCTTGACGACGCGATCGCTGTCAGCTGCTCAGATCTTACTGTTTCCGGTATAACCTCAGTCGGTTGTCCGCCATATTCCTCGATCATTCGTGATGCAACGATCAGGACATCCATTAAAATGTAATAGGATAGAAGTAGTGATTCCAGCGGCTGTTCTCCAATCTGACGGAAATGCTCGTCGATGATTCCCGGCAGATCATCTCTGGAAGCATATTTGATCTTATCGCCAAGCACCTGGCTGCTCAGCTGCTTAAGTGCGGTATCACCTGGAACAGCCATATCTCGTGAGCTATAAGTCTTACCACTGCCAAGCGCACCCATTCTACGCAGAATCAAGTCGGCGTCAGCGTACGATATCTGAATCTCGGCGATTCGATCTACGACTGATCCTATTGAAATCGTAAGCTCGCATCCCAGCTCAGTCTCAATTGTATGCCGCAAGCCCTGTGCCTGGATATATGCTTCTTCCTCAAGCTCCTCACTGTCACTCTTCAGAAGAGTAACGAATCGATTCATACTACTATAAAAATAAACCATATGATCCTGGCGGCTGACAACCTTCTGAAGCAGTGCTTTGATTCTGATCAACCGGTCTGGCTGGAGACAGCTGTTATCGCCGTCATCTGCGCCAGACCTGAGCTGTACGACCATGATCATTATGAGATAATGGCGGGCAAGCAGGTTTACACCCTGGCCTCTGGCAGCCTCAAGTGCGTCGGCCGTTGTCAGCGCACCAGTGATCAGATCCTCAAGAAGTCTCTCAGAGCGCGCGGTGGCACTGCTCTCAAGCTGACGCTGCAGCTTCTCAAGACTCTGTTGACGCAGCCTCTCTTCATTGATCTCCGCGGCTACCTCATCCAATGTCTTAAGAAGCTCATCCGGACTGATCGGTTTAAGCAGATAAGCAGAGACGCCCAGCGTTATCGCTTTCTTAGCATACTCAAACTCATCATGTCCGCTCAAAATGATGATCCTGACCCATGGCATATTTTTCTTAACAATATCCGCCAGTGCCAGACCATCCATAAATGGCATTCTAATGTCTGTCAGCAATATATCCGGTTTAAGGTCCATCATCATAGACAGGGCCATTTCACCATCTGGAGCTTCACCGACCAAGCTGTAATTTGTCTTATCCCAATTGATCGATGATCTGATACTCTCTCTTACAATAATCTCATCATCAACCAGAAATATCTTATGCATTAGCCTTTACCTCAATATCATTATTGCTCGTCTCGCTGCTCTGTCCTTGGGGGCAACAGGGGACCTTGAACATAACCTGCGTACCGCTGTCTGTGCTACTCTCTATCAGGAGAGTGCTCTCACGACCATAGTATAGCTGCAGCCGCTTATTAACGTTATAGATTCCGTAGCCATTGCTCTCAGAATCCGGAGTATAGTCTGTTTTCAACATATCCCGGACTCTCTCAAGACGCTCCTCGTCCATGCCAACACCATTATCCTCAACACAGAAGCACATGAGCTCATCCTCTATCCAGCCGCTGACCATAATAGTTCCTTTTGCCCTTCTTCCCTTAATTCCGTGGTAGATCGCGTTCTCTACCAGAGGCTGCAGCAGAAGCTTCAGAATCAGGTGTTCGTTTAAGCTTCTGTCAACATCAATTGAATATTCCAGAATATCTCGATAGCGAATCTGTTGAATTGTCAAATAGCTGCGAACATGATCCACCTCGTCGCTGACACGTATCCAGTCTCTGCCCTTGCTGAGAGTAATACGGAAGAAGTTAGAAAGAGCCTTGGTAATATCCACTACCTCATCCTTGCGTCCTGCAACCGCCATCCAGATGATCGCGTCAAGTGTGTTATAAAGAAAATGCGGTGTAATCTGAGCCTGTAGAGCCTTCATCTCAGATTTTTGCAGATTTTTCTGTTCTTGAATATTAAGCGCCAGCAGAGCCTTGATTTTGCCAGCCATCCGATTCAGACTCTCGGTCAAACTCTTGATTTCCTCAACATCGCCAATTTCAGCTCTGGCTTC
Organism: uncultured Oscillospiraceae bacterium; assembly: GCA_964607635.1. Lineage (GTDB taxonomy): Bacteria > Bacillota > Clostridia > Saccharofermentanales > UBA5734 > JAAYFZ01. The sequence goes on along the minus strand of CAZSLR010000246.1, from coordinate 610 downwards.
CAGATCACCATCAGCTATTTGCATTGCCAGCAGCTGAAGCTTCTCCAACGGTCTCCTTATATTGCGCGAGACGGATGCCTGTGCTATCAGTGAAAAAATGAAAACAGCCAGGACTATACCGATTTCTACCATCACCATCACTCTGGTTGTTGACTTGATCATCTCATTGGTTCTGGCTGCTGCATCGATCTCAATAACTACATACTCCTGCAGAACATCCTGTACCAAGGCGACCACACCTCTGATCTCCTCAAGAATGACCATGTTGTCACTGACCGGCGCCTTACGCGATATCTGATCACCTAATATCTCAACATAGCTTGTCAGTGTGTTTAGAGATCTGCTAGCCAGTACCAGCTGGTTGCGGCCATCAGAGTCAGGAGCAGTTTCCATCAGTTGCTCAAGTCTGATATTTACTTCTTCAAGAATTTCATATTGTCTGCCAGCGGCAAAAGTCTTGCGCCCGGCTACCACTTCCCATATTTCATCTGTTATGTCACTCTTTACGATACTGTTCAGCTCGTTGGCATCACTGACATTTCTTATAAGCTGATCGTATCGCATTGATTGCATAGACATAAAAGCCATACTGACAATAGCTGGAATAAGC
>CAZSLR010000245.1:0-2991 GCA_964607635.1 uncultured Oscillospiraceae bacterium | reverse complement strand
ATTGACAGTAACTCTCAGACAAGCAGAAATGGAGCTGAAACTAGTCAGAAGCTTACCAATCAGTCAGAATTACTTAATGGCATGATTAAAAAGATCAAACTCAAGATTTAACTTGTGATTGACGCTATCCAATAATAGGAATATGATTAGTCGGTCTTATTATTTGGAAAGCTGATAGCAGCTGTCTATTAGTGCAGCTGCTGCACAAGGTATGAACTATGCTGAAACCTAAACTTCTTTCAATCATTAAAAATCGGAAAAATGAATTTCAAGGCGGCCAGCTGGGCAAGGATATAATCGCAGGTATAATTGTTGCGATTATTGCTCTGCCACTATCGATCGCTCTCGCGATCGCCTCTGGCGTCACGCCGGAAAAAGGACTGATCACAGCAATTGTTGCAGGATTTTTCATTTCCTTACTTGGCGGGAGCCGCGTTCAGATCGGTGGTCCGACCGGTGCTTTTGTAATCATCATCTATGGAATCATTCAAAAATTCGGTATGTCCGGACTGACCCTGGCTACGATCATGGCCGGGATACTCATGATTATTTTTGGTCTAATGAAGTTCGGCAGTGTTATCAAGTTTATTCCTTATCCAATAACAACTGGCTTCACCAGCGGCATCGCGATCGTGTTGTTCTCGACTCAAATCAAGGATTTCTTCGGATTAAAAATGGAGGAAGTCCCGTCTGAATTCATCGAGAAATGGCATGCATATATCCAAGCTTTTGATTCAACACAAGTTTACACTCTGGGTATTGGTCTGCTGACATTGCTGATTATCGTTTTGTGGCCTAAGATCAATAAGAAAATACCGGGCTCATTGGTGGCGCTTATTGTCGCTACACTTCTTGTTAGTCTGTTAGATCTGCCGGTTGAAACTATTGGCAGCCGCTTCGGTAATATTCCCAATACTTTTTCAATAATAGATTTTGGAAGTATAGATTTCAGTCTGGAGAATATCCGCCAGCTGGCGGCGCCGGCTTTTACCATTGCATTTTTGGCCAGTATTGAATCGCTTTTGTCAGCAGTTGTCGCTGACGGTATGATCGGCTCTAAACATCGGTCGAACATGGAGCTGATCGCACAGGGTGTGGCAAATATTGCATCTTCTCTGTTTGGCGGTATCCCGGCGACCGGCGCGATCGCGAGAACTGCTGCAAATGTCAAAAACGGCGGACGCACTCCAGTTGCCGGTATTGTGCACTCTTTGACAATACTTCTGATCATGCTGATATTCATGCCTCTAGCCAAATTAATCCCGATGACAGCTATGGCAGCAATTTTGATTGTGATCTCTTATAACATGAGTGAATGGCGTTCGTTCAAAGGCCTTCTCAGGTCTACAAAGAGTGACATGGCAATACTTCTCGTCACATTTATCATGACGGTTCTGTTCGATCTGGTTTTCGCGATCGGTATCGGTATGATCGTAGCGATGTTCTTCTTCATACGACGCATGTCAGAGAGCACGACTTTTGTCAGTATGGATTCTATTTCAGCCGCGATCATAGCGGATGACGCAGATAACAAGACAGACTATGTCGAGCCGCAGGAGCTGCTTGACAGCAAACTGATCGATTCTGGTATTATGATTTATCAGATCGAGGGTCCATTGTTTTTCGGTGTTGCCAATACCTTTATGGATATTATGAATGAGATCAGAAGCAACTGCAGAATCCTGATACTCAGCTTCGAGAATGTTCCAAACATAGACGCGTCAGCGGTCAACGCACTGAATCGCATCCTGAAGAGAAGCAAGGAACGAAAAATCAAGGTATATTTCGCAGGCTTGAAGGATCAGCCTGTAAAAGTATTAGATAACACAGGCATTCTGGCAAAAGTCGGTGAAGAGAAAATTTTTAGTAATATAAATGACGCAGTTATAGTGGCAAAGAATAACCTTAGCCTGAAATCTGTTGCTGATAAAAAATGATCATATTTTCATCTTCATTTAGATTGCTCAATAAATCTCCAGATCAATCCTCGTCTGTAAGCTTCAAACGTCTAGTATAAACTATCAACAGGAAGCAAAAAGAGAACAACACGATATTCATTATGAAGGGCCAGCTGCGGTTGCGTTGTGAAAGCTCGCCGGCGATCCAACCAAATGGTGAGGATACTGCGATCATGGCCATATAAACAATCGATGAAATACGTGCACGTTCAACCGGATCTATAAATTTGACCATCATGGAATCCTTCTGAGGAATGACAAGCGCAAAAGCAAATGCCTCCAGAAGAATATAAAAAATCAGCGGCAGCAAATGATCAGGCTTGGTTGTGATAAGAATAATTTGGCTGGCGATGTACAAGGCAAGTCCAATCAAAACCGGCACTCTGAAGGATAGATGACTCAGAGCTGTCTGAATTGTGAATATGAATATCAGCATGACTATTGCACGGCCTATCGGGAACCATGCCAGCCAGGCGTCGGGCATACCAAGGTTTTGAGTCGCGAAGAGAGCGAAGAAGTTATTGCTGACTGCTGCTGTTATGTTCAAAATCATCATTATAGCGACAATAAACACCGTCCGGGGAGTCTTAGCTACCTGTATGGCTATTGATTTATATTCTGCCAGCAGCTTGCGTATAGGTACACCCTTGGTTTCGCGCATGCGTATAACTCCTCTGCTGGTTTCATGAGCAGTGAAATACAAGATAATAAACTTAGCTGTCATCATGACGAAGGTGAGGCCGAAGATAATGCGCATAGCTGGGATAATTGTCAATCTGCCGACGAGGATTCCGGCTGCCGGTGCGAAGAAAACCGCCAACAAGCCAGAGATCGTACACCAGGTAAACATATGTACGAGCTTGCTCTGATCACAATCTTCCACCATCAGGCAGGTCCAAGAGTTATTGGTAATCTGCCACATGCTGTTAAGGATCGCCGCAGCCAGAAACCACCAGAAATTCTGTGAGAACATCCAGATCAAAGCAGGTATAGACCATGACAGCGTGTCGAATATAACCGTCGCGTTACGTCG
>CAZSLR010000244.1:1647-3001 GCA_964607635.1 uncultured Oscillospiraceae bacterium | reverse complement strand
GTGAAGCCATTCAGCTTGTAATTCATCATATTGTTCCAAGGGTAGCGGGAAACATTGAATAAACTATCCAATCTAGCAGGATTAAGTATTATAAGCGGCATATAGAGCGCAAACGCAATAACAGGAGCTAATATCATGATCACTCTCTGCTTACGGCTGCGCTCATTCTTCTGTATATTTATAAATATAATCGCATATATTATCAATGTTAGCCATCCAAGCAGGAAACGGCTGTTGGCATTAAACTGCAGGTCATTCACCGTTTGCGCTGCTTCTGTCAGGATACGCAGATCTCCGGCGACAAAAGGATCTCCCCGGAAAAACAGCTTAGTATGATTACCGATAGCCAGCCCGGCAAAAATTGCCAGATTCAAGTAGATACCTAAACGACAACTGCCAATAACGCCGACAAAAATCAGCTCCAACAGCAATACGATTAGATATGACAGCCAGAATACCTGGGGCTTAAGCCAGAGATCATGGTTAAGCGTATTGAAAAGCTCGGTCATAACAACCAGCATCGCCGGTGCCAGCAGTAAGGGAATAAACACATACTTGCTGAAAAAATCACCGATCAGCTTGGCCGGCAGGATAAGCAAAAACAAAACAACTGACATCAGCAGCAGAGCGAGACGGAAATTAAACCAATCAAAGCTCTTATAAATAAGCGTCATAGTCAACGCCAGTCCGGTTGTTCTGCCATTTACGATCAACGGGCGCGTTTTAGCACTGTTGGTATGAATGTACATATATTGGTCTTCCGGCATATTCTGGACAGATATAGCCAGCTCATATTCTCTGCCTTTGGCTTCACTGCCAAGATCGATCTTAAGCTCAGTCTGTGTATAACGATTTATATCAGCACCGCTGATAGCAAGAGAAAAAACGGGCTTTCTCGTAGCTATACTATCGGAGCTTCTGTCCATCAATTCACTATCTTGTGCCTCGAGTTCAAGATCGAAGAATTCCAGAATCAGCTGAGCTTCTTCCGGACGCTCCCAATCATGTGCCAGATCGAAGGATAAATAAAACGAGCTCAAGCCATCCTGAGTCGGTATGAAGGGTTGTGTCAGTACATCTCCTTCATTCAAACGATAAGGCAAATAATCGATGGCTCCATCAATCGAATGCTTCTCAGTCTGATAAAACGATGGCCAGGCCATCCAGGTCGTAATAGCGATTGCCACAATACAAAGAACGCTCAAAATAAGCCGCAGACGACCTGGTGTGAAGAATTCCTTCATGGCGGCCAGGCGCTCCGTTACGCGTCCTTTTCGAATCCTATTTCCCTTGCTGTTTTTATTTTCTGTCATTTGCTTCAGTCTTCTCCATTAATCTTCTCGAGACAATACAG
>CAZSLR010000244.1:0-1637 GCA_964607635.1 uncultured Oscillospiraceae bacterium | reverse complement strand
CTGACAGCCTCAACGCGTGCGCTTACACGGTCTCTGTAATTATTCTTGTCCTTGATGTGTTTCTTTTCTGTCATTAGCTTAAGTCTTCTCCAATAATCTAGTTTAGACAATACAGAACGATTCTATCACCATATGAAGATATAATCCATATTAGCATGTCTCAACTGACAGAAGTCTGACAATAGAAGTGTTGCTTCTGTATGCGGTTGGGGGCGAGCGACAGAGCGCGGCGTGACGTGCGTGGCAGGAGGCTGACGCTGTAGTGTGAGCTGGCGGTGGTGTGAGCTGGTGGCGGTGTGAGCTGGCGGTGGTGTGAGCTGGCGGTGCCACTTTGACTGCGTTTACCCCCGGTTGTGCCACTTTGACTGCGTTTGCCCTCGTTTGTGCCACTCGGTAGTTGTCAAGATAGTTGTCGCATTTCATCTGAGAGTTTTTTTGGTCTATTCAACCAGACTTCTGGTTGAAGTTTCCATGCCCTAGTATTGTTTTTCCAACGCAATGGATTGCTATTTCTGGCGGCAGTATAAACCTGTTTTCTGTTCGCTAAGATTTCATGTCCATAGCCATCATGCAATTGACTTGGGGTCAGAAATTGTATTCCACTGTGTCGGTGCTCATATCTATACCAACGAACGAATTGTTTGCACCATTTACGTGAATCATTTAGACTGGCAAAACCATTTTTCGGGTAGTCTGGACGATATTTACAGGTCTTAAAAACTGATTCAGAGTAAGGATTGTCGTTGCTAACTCTCGGCCTGCTGTGAGAAGCTTTAATGCCTAGTTCATAGAGAGTTTCTAGCATAGTTGCGCCCTTCATCGGGCTGCCATTGTCTGAATGCAATACTAGTGGCTGTTGCTTGCTATTTATTCCTTGACATAGAATCGCTCGCCTTATTAGGCGGCTGGCATTGTCAGCCGTTTCCTGATCCCAGACTTCCCATGCAACTATGTCTCTCGAATATACATCTAAGATTAGATATAAATAGTAGTACAAGCCCTTGATTGGCCCGTTTAAGTAAGTTATATCCCAAGACCAGACTTGGTTTTCTCGAGTGATGCAATAGTTCTCTTGCTTGCAATTGTGAGGCTTGCGAGTTCCTCCGTAGTTGAGTTTTGTTTTGAATTCGTGCATCACTCTGTAAAAGCTTGATTCTGAAGCTATATACACACCCTTATCTGCTAATATAGGCACTATCTGACTCGGTGGTTTACCTGCAAATTCAGGTCTCCTAATTATTTCCAGAATTTCTTTTTTCTCTTCTTTAGACAGTTTGTGCTTAGGTTCAGGGCGCTTGGCATTAGGCCGCTGATCTTCGACCGGCAGTTTTGGATTTGTCCATCTTTGTAATGTTCTTGCTGTGATGCCTACTTCTTCACAGGCAAGGGCTTGTCTAGCCCCCGCCGCTATAGCCTCTTTGACCAATGAGATTATTACTTCGCGATCTGAGGTGCTGGTCATTCTTCCTCTTTTTCTGTTTTCGAGGTCCCCCAGATCGCTTCGACTTTTTTTCTTAGATTAAGCAGCGCTCTCGCCTCGGCGAGTTCTGCTTCTGTTTTTTTCATGCTTTTCTTGATTCGATCAAGTTCTTGTTCTTTCTTCTTTTCTTTCAGTAGTAACGTGAGCGTCAAATAAT
>CAZSLR010000243.1:0-3006 GCA_964607635.1 uncultured Oscillospiraceae bacterium | reverse complement strand
AAGGACCTGTTCCCAAGCAGCGATGAACGTGAGATCATGGACCTAAGCACATTTGAAGCTGAGGCCGGTACAGCGCTAGCCGAAGTGCTGCTGCTCGACGACCAGATTCTCGAGATCGACAACAAATCTATGACCAACCGTCCGGATCTCTGGGGGCATTATGGTATCGCCCGTGAGCTGGCCGCTATTTATAACAAACCGTTAAAAGCCTTGCCGACTGCTGCGATTCCGGATCAGATCGCCGGCTTCCCTGTAGAAATTGACGCGGTAGACCGTTGTAATCGCTATATCGCCGCAGTTTATTCAGGTTTGAAGTATGAGCCATCACCATATTGGCTCAAGCTCAAGCTCTGGAAGGTAGGGCTGCGTCCCATCAATAACCTGGTCGACATAACCAATTATGTCATGCTGGCTACTGGTCAGCCGACCCATGGTTTCGATAAGGATCATGTTGACGAGAAAATACTGGTGCGCAATGCCCGAACTGGTGAGAAGCTTGAAATGCTCGACAGCTCAATGCTGGAGCTTAGCCAGGATGATCTGGTTATCTGTGATGCCAATAAGCCGATGGCGCTAGCCGGTATCATGGGCGGCAAGTCCGATTCAATCCTGCCGGAAACAACTGAGATGATCCTCGAACTGGCCAAGTTCAATCCTACGACAACACGCCGTTCAGCCCAGCGTCACAGTATGCGTACAGAGGCTGGCATCCGTAACGAAAAGGGTGTCGATGCCGAACGCATGGATCAGGCTATGGGTGTCGCTGACCAGATGATCAAGGAACTCATACCTGGCGCTAAGCTGACTGCTTATGAAGACTGTTGGCCGGTGCATATCACATATCCTGAAATAGAAGTACCGCTGTCATTTTTGAACGTCCGACTTGGTCGTGAGCTCGATTTCGCAGCTATCGCCGCAACCTTGAAGCCGCTGGGATTCGAGGTCAGTGAGGGCAATAAGACTGAGAAGGACACTATTCTCAAGGTAAAAGTTCCTTCCTGGCGTGGTACAGGCGATATCGATCTTCCGGATGATATTCTTGAGGAAGTCGCACGCATGATCGGCTATGAGAATTTTGATTTCATGCCACCCAGAATAACTCTTGATCGTGCCATACGTCAGCGCAAGATCGAGACTGAGCGAGCGGTCAAGGAATATCTTGCCTTCCGTGCCGGCTTCAATGAGATATTTACCTATCCTTGGGTTGATGATCAGTATCTGAAAGCGGCTGCTATTGATCCCGAGAGCTGCCTGAGGCTGTCAACTCCACCCTCGCCAGAGACCTCACATCTGCGCTCGTCACTTGTCCCTGGGCTGCTGGAGGCGATTGCCAAGAATTTGAGATATTTCGATAAAATGAAAATATTCGAGCTCACACAGGTTTTCGAGCCTGGTGCAACTAATCCCAGCGAAGAAGCCGAAACGCTGCCGCTGATGCGAAAGAGTCTGGCAGCAGCCATTGTCGGCAAGGATCCGGTAAAGGTTTTCCGCGAGGCCAAGGGCGTTATTGAACTGATGCCACGTATCGCTCAAATAGAGGGATTAAGCTTCGCACAGCAGGAGAAGCCAGGCTGGGCAGATCAGAAGGTATGGCTGAATATTATGTTCGACGATCAGGTGATCGGCACTTTGGCTCTTCTGTCTGTACAAGCTATGCATGCTGCAGATATCCGTAAAACGATGGCGGCGGTGATTGAGCTTGATCTTGAGAAGCTGGAGCCACTGCCATCAAGAGAGAACAAATATCAACCACTACCGCAGCTTCCGCTGGTTGAACAGGATTTCTCGGTTCTGGTAGACAGAACAGTAAAATGGCAGGAGATCGAAGAGCTGATTTCAGGAATGGTTAAGCGCTGTGCTTTTGTCGAGGAGTATACAGGTAAACAGGTTCCGGCCGATAAGAAATCCGTTATGTTTAGAGTCTGGCTGGGTTCTGATACAAAAACACTGACAGCTGAGGAGATCGACGCAGAATCACAGAGGATCCTTAATAAGATCAAGAAGAAGCTCGGCGGAGAAATACGTCAAGGCTGAGCTGGGCTTAAGCATTGAATAGCCGCTCTGGGCAGTTTAACTGTTCAGGGCGGATTCGTGTTTTTCCGGAGGTTCTGTTATGAAAGCAACAACCAGAAGAAGGACGCTTCAGGGTGGCTTGTTCAAGTCATATTTTCTGCTGGCAATGGCGGTATTGCTTGTGTTCTCAATTTTTTTCTATCAATATACATCTTCGATCCTGATCGACCGTGAAACTGAGAATATGACAAGTCAGCTATCTTATCTGCAGGTACAGACTGACCAATCTATTCAGACACTTGATGACCTTTCTATAAACATTGGCTACAGCAATTTGATCATGTCTAATCTTGAGGAATACTTCTCGGAGGATAAACCTGATATGAGTCAGACTAAACGGCTGGCTGACTTGTTTGTCGCGATCAACGGTACTGAGGTTCAGGCTGATCAGATCAATATTTATAGCTTCTCAGGACAGGTCGTAGGCTTCGGGGCTTCTAGCCCTTCAGGCTATATAGACCTACGTCAGCAGGCCTGGTATTTGCCAACACTTGAGCTGGCTGGCCGCAAATATATATCCGAACCTTACATTACCGATTCATTGAACAAAAACACTCGGGCCCAGGCTCACTATATCTCATTGTATCGAACCTATTACAACAGATACGGCAGACAGGTCGGCATCATAGAAACAATGATGCGCTGCAACGCCGCTTTCAAGCCGCTGATCTCACTGAAAAACAGTGATAAGAACGCTCCAGCAACATATGTGTTTGATAATGATGGTACTCTTATCTATCCATATACTGAGAGCGACAGAGAGAAGCTGTCTGTTCCCGAACAGTACCTGGCAGCTGTTAAGTCGGATTCCGGTCACGGTACTGTTCGCAACTCAGAAACACGGGCCAAGGAAGTAGTCGCTTATGAGCGCTCCCGCTATACCGGCTGGACCTATATATCTGTTTTGCCCGAGCACTTTATTCTGGCACCGGT
>CAZSLR010000242.1:0-3024 GCA_964607635.1 uncultured Oscillospiraceae bacterium | reverse complement strand
GCAGTGGACTGAAAATCCACGTGTCGCTGGTTCGATTCCGGCTCTGGGCACCACAGAAGCAGTGATTGATCTGAATTTCAGAGGAATCACTGCTTTTGTCTTTTTTAGAAAATGTTGTAGAATGTTCTGGTAAGAAGACTTTTGCGAGGAGATTTTCAATGAATGATAACGTTAATACAGCTGCAGAAAGCAATCCGTCTACAGCTGCTCATACAGCATGGTGGTCAAAAAGTATAACTGAAGCCGCAAATGAGCTTAATACGGATGTTTCAAATGGCCTTATTACAGCCGACGCTCAGGCCAGACTTGAAAAATCAGGCCGCAATGAGCTGGCAGAAAAAAAAGACCGGACACTGCTTCAGAAAATAATCGCTCAATTCAAGGATGTAATGGTCCTGATATTAATTGCAGCCAGCATTTTATCCGGCGTTATGGGTGATTGGGTCGAGGCAGGGGTTATCCTGGCGATAGTTGTAATCAACGCGATTTTAGGACTTGTACAGGAGGGCCGTGCAGAGAAGGCGCTTGAGGCTCTTAAGAGAATGTCCTCACCTCATGCGCGGGTTGTCCGCGATGGTGAGATCAAGGAAATCGACTCAGCTGAAGCTGTGCCAGGCGATGTCGTTATCATAGAGGCAGGCGATCTGGTACCGGCGGATATCAGGCTGATTGATAGTCAGTCGCTTAAGGTTGAAGAAGCCTCATTAACAGGTGAGTCTGTCGCCGTAGATAAAAATGCTGATCAAGTGCTTGAGGCAGATGCCGGTTTGGGCGATCGTGTTAATATGCTGTTTATGAGTACCGCGATCACTTATGGACGTGCCCGCGGGATCGTCTGTGCCACCGGGTCATTTACAGAAATCGGCAAAATATCCGATCAACTACAGACCATCGAGGATGAACCGACACCCTTGCAGAAGAGCCTCAATCAGCTTGGTAAATGGCTTGGTATAATCTGTGTTGCCGTCTGTGTGATAATTCTGGCGCAGGGATTGATCCAGGGCGGAGACCCGACGGCAATGATTATGACCTCGATCAGCCTGGCTGTAGCGGCGATTCCGGAAGGGCTGCCAGCAGTTGTTACCATCGTATTGGCACTCGGAATGCGAAAGATGGCTGAACGTAATGCGATCGTGAAGCGATTACTTGCCGTAGAAACGCTAGGCTGCGTGGATACGATCTGTTCGGACAAAACCGGTACGCTTACGCAAAATGAGATGACTGTTACTAGTATTTATACTCCTGATCAGTCTTATCAGGTCAGCGGGATAGGATATGATTTCAACGGGGATGTTATACCAAGCGGACAATCTGAAGCAATTGATTTGCGCGGCGACGATAACAAGAGCCATAAATCGTTGAATATGCTTCTCACAACGGCCTGCCTATGTAATGAAGCAGTTGTTTCAAAAAACGAGAATGATGAGAACATGATCATAGGTGATCCGACCGAAGGGGCTTTATTAGTCACTGCGGCAAAAGCCGGACTCGATCGAGTCGAGCTTCAATCGAAGTACCCACGTGTAGCTGACTGGCCTTTCGATTCGGATCGTAAAATGATGACCAGCTTTCACAGCGGATTATCTGTCGGCATGATCGCTGCCCTGACGAAGGGCGCGCCTGATATAGTTCTGGCTCGTTGCAGATATGCTTTCGTTAATGGCGTTAAATCTGAAATGAGCGATGAATTAAGAGCGGAAATCATGCACAGGAACTCTGAGATGGCAGGTCGGGCCTTGCGTGTGCTGGCTTATGCTTATGTAGAGTTCGAATCAGAGAAGTTTGATAAAAAAACTATTGAAGCCCTGCCGGCAGAGAACGACATGGTTTTTGTTGGCCTCAGCGGTATGATCGATCCAGGCCGCCCGGAGGCGAGAGATGCTGTTGCGTTATGCCGCCAAGCAGGTATAAGACCTGTTATGATCACGGGCGATTACCCTGATACAGCAGCGGCGATCGCTGCGGATCTCGGTATGATGCAGCCTGGAGACGGCGTTTTGACCGGAGCTGAGCTCGAGAAGATGACAGATATCCAAATGAGAACAGCTGTTGAGAATACGGCGGTTTATGCCAGAGTATCTCCCGAGCATAAGGTGAAAATAGTTTCTGCGCTAAGAGGTAATGGACATATCGCTTCAATGACCGGTGACGGCGTCAATGACGCCATGGCCCTCAAGAGCGCCGATATTGGAGTAGCGATGGGCATCACCGGTACTGAGGTTGCAAAGAACACCGCTGACATGATCCTGACAGATGACAACTTCGCGACAATTGTAGAAGCGGTGCGCGAGGGCAGGATCATCTACAGCAATATCCGCAAATTTGTCGGCTTCCTCCTATCCTGTAATGTTGGTGAAATTTTGATCATCGCGTTGACTTCCCTGATACTTGGACCTAAAAACATACCTCTGCTGCCTATACAGCTGCTTTGGCTTAATCTGATCACAGACAGCTTCCCTGCATTGGCATTGGGTCAGGAGAAGGGCGAGCCGGACATCATGAAGCAGGCACCGCGCGATCCGTCCGAGCCGATTCTCAATCGGCCTATGGCAATTGTCATTATCAGTCAGAGCATCGCGATTTTTGCCAGTGTATTTATATCGTTTATTATTGGCAAGGGCGGCATCGCGGATATGGGCTCAGAAATGCTCAGCCAAGGCAGGACCTATGCTTTTACAACATTGATTCTGGCGGAGCTATTTAGATCCTTCAGCGCGAGATCCGAGAGGATCAGTGTATTCAAGCTCGGTCTTTTCAGTAACAAAACATTGGTAAAAGCCTTCCTGTTCTCATTTGTAATGCTTTTTGCTGTGGTATATATCCCATTCCTGCAGCCGATATTCTCGACCCATGCTCTGGAGCTTGCTGACTGGGCTGTAATAGTTCCTTTATCGCTTGTGCCTTTTGCTTCAGCAGAGATAATCAAGCTTATTAGTTCTATCAGCAAACATTAATTAGGCAGGTGAAAACGCTATAATCGACCTGTTGATTTATAAGACGGCCTGTGTTAATATAATTTGCACG
>CAZSLR010000241.1:0-3025 GCA_964607635.1 uncultured Oscillospiraceae bacterium | reverse complement strand
AATGGCGTATGGCGCGAGCTTGAGCGCATGTCGCAGATGGTTTCCGAGAGTGTCAGTGAGAGCTTCCAGGCTGTCTTGGATGGTACACAGGACAGGTTGGAAAAAGTACTTCAGATAGAAGATTATATTGACTATCTTAACAAGGAGATTTCAACGTATATTTCGAGAACTATGGTATTTGAGCTTAACGAACATGACTCTCTTATGCTCAGTTCATTTTTCAGGATCGCTGGTAATCTTGAGCGAATTGGTGATCATGCGGTAAATATCTGTGAATATACTAAGCATTTCAAGAACAAAGACATCTCTTTTTCTGGTCCTGCACTTGATGAAATTGAGGAAATGCGTAATGTTAGTGTCAAAGCAGTCGAGCTGATCGGTCATATGGATTCGATCTCGATCGAGCAGTTTTCTGAGATATCAGCACTTGAGCAGCGCATAGATGACATGACGATCAGCTATCGTAGACATCAGATCAAGAGAATGCAAGCTTGTCAGTGCGGTGAAGAGGCAAGTGTTCTTTACTCCGAGATGCTGACTGATTTTGAAAGAATCGGCGATCATGTTCTAAATGTGGGCAAAGAGCTGGCACAGGCTGGTCTAAAGGTATAATTGATAGAGATACTAAATATAAGTGACAAAACGCAACAAACAGCAATTTTTGTACAATTTTGTATAATTATGCAAGTTTTTGTCAAGTCAGAGTTTACAACCATTCTGCAAGATGTATTAAGATAATTACATTGAACATTGAAGACCTCCTAAAATAGAGCTGCATCGTTGCCGTGGCATAAAAGCTTTATTTACACCGCTATTTCAGCGAGGTATAAAATGCTGACAGAATTACGTAAACTTCACGAACCACAATCTGAAATTCAAGTAAATGGCTCTGTCAAAATATGCATTAAGACAATTCCCGGTTATGACAATTGGACGGAAATGAGACTGGTAAGACGCAGATCAGATACGGATTTGCTCTTTCGAATTCGGGATAATAATGGTGACGAATTTGCCTTGAGAATTCTTGGCGATCGCAGTTACGACTACTATTGCAGATGCTTTCATTATCAGAGGCAGATCGATCATTTGATGGGTATCAGTGATTCGTCTGTAAGTGATATACATTATGGGTTGTGCAGAAGCGGTCAGTTTGTATATTTCGTCATGCCATGGCAGCATGACCGCAGCTTCGACAGTGTTGTGAAGCAACTAAAATTCGATGAGAAGCTTAAACCGGCTGCAAGCGCAGCCGCATACCTAAGAGCAGCCTCCTCGATCGCTCGTCAGGAGACTGTCGGCAACAATGAAGATTTGCTGAAGTTCGCTGATGGCTACACCGCGGATAAATGGCTGGATCAAATCGACAGCCGGATTTCTTGTGTTCGAAGGTCTCTCTCGGCGATGGGTTTGGATATCGCGGCTCTTGAACATTTTCGCGGATTTTACAGAAAAAACAGAGGCTTACTGGCATCCCGGAAACTTACGATCTGTTATGAGCGTTTTTCGCCAAACATGTGGTATTACCAACAGGATGGCAGCATTAAGGTTCCTTTGATTTCTGAATGGTCATACGCGGATGAGTGGTACAGCCTTAACTGTTTGCTTACCGACATACATGCTGTCTGCGAGGATATGGCCGTTCTTCTAATAGATTTCAGCTTCGATTTCTCCCCGCCTGAAGAGTTTTTCATCTGCAGCGCGATTTATAATGTGCTTAATATCATGGAAAGGCTTGTATGCTGCAAGAACCTACAAAGCGAGTATGCCCGGAATCTAGTAAGACGTCTACGATCGATCGATCAAATGTACTCCAAGTTTACGAGTCCGATTCCAAACTGGTACAAGCAAATAAACACCGCTGGCAAGTAATACATTGTCAGCGGTGCACAACAAAACAATATTAGCTGTTAATAAATTATCCTGGCAAAAGCCAAATACTTGAGGTTAGCTAACAGGATCGAAATCGAGTCGCTTTCCATTGGCCTGTTTCATATTGTAACTACGTTTGCCAAGCTCAGCATTGATGCGACTGGTTTCGGCCGGGCGTTTGATCTTCAGCGTTGTTGTCTTGATCATATCCTGCTGATTCCAAATGAAATACTTGATAGCTTTGTATGGCGGCATGTCCTGATTGATCGATTTTATGCTGTCAGAAATATATCTTCCGATGCCATCATCGTCTTTTGCTGTTCCTTCTGGCAGCAGGTCTGGCTCCACCATTAAGCGAACGCAAATATCAACAGCTCCTCTGGTAGAATCCTCGCCCCAAACAAGCGAATCCTTGACACCAGGTATTTTATTGATCAGATACTCGATTTCTTCAGGGAAGGCCTTCTTACCGTTGGTCAGGACGATCATAGATTTTTTACGGCCTGTAATGAAGATACAGCCATTTTTATCAAGGTAGCCGATGTCGCCTGTCCTCAGCCAGCCGTCCGGAGTCATAACCTCCTGTGTCGCTTCCTCGTTTTCGTAATAACCGAGCATTACGCTCTTGCTTCTGGTTAGTATTTCGCCAACAGCACCTGGCTTAGCTTCATCGGTATCAATAGCTGCCTCTATATAGGCAAGTGGATTCCCAACGCTGCCGAAGACATTAACGTGCTGATTGCAGGCAGAGATAACAGGAGAAGTCTCTGCCAGACCATAGCCTGCTAGAAAATCTATGCCTATATCATTAAAGAACGCGACGATCTCTTTGTCTATTGCTGCTGCTCCGCTTACACAGAGGCTCATACCACCACCGATACCATCGATAATCTGATGGAAAATCTTACGACGCTTATCTATGCCGACTTTTCTCAGTATATTGGAGATTTTACGCATTTTGTTAACTAGTGACAGCTTGCCTGTTTTCTCCAGAGTTTTCTGAATCTGCTTATAAACATTTTCAAACAGAAGAGGCACAGCGAGCAAAATGTTAATTTTCCATTCTTTTAGGTTTTGACTGAAATAACGCAATCCGTCTGTGAAGCAGATACAGCTGCCGAAGAAGAGCATCATGTACATTCCTACAGAATTCTCA
>CAZSLR010000240.1:0-3047 GCA_964607635.1 uncultured Oscillospiraceae bacterium | reverse complement strand
ATCATTGTGGCAAAAGCACCCGATAGGAAGATCATTGATGATGTTGTACCGGTATGCTCTGGATAGCGATCAGAAGCAATCGTCACTAGAAGGGGTATCGTTGCACCATTGAAAACTCCGGCAAAACCAAGACCGATGATAAGAACTACCGGCTGCATCATCAGGATGCCAACAGCAGCAGAAATCGCTGCCAGCAAATTGCCTAATACTACAATTTTTACCGGTTTGATGCGATCAGTGAGATAAGCACTAGCCATCCTGCCCAGGATGATACCAAGCCAGAGCACGGACAGAGCCAGGTTGGAAACCGTCGGACTGACCAGAAGATCTGTTTCCATATACATAGGCAGCCAGACAGTAAGTGATGCCTGATGGGCAAGATACAGAATCATGATCAGACAGAGTAACCAGATCACCGGGCTTCTGCTGATATAGGCGAAATGATCAAGTGGCCTAAGCTGAGCAGGTGCTGACTCGATAACTTCTTCAGTTTCAGCTTCATAAACCTGAGGCAGATCGTGCGGGTCGGGAGCTGTCATTCTCTTGGCAGCCCGTCGTAGAGTTATCGGCAGCAAGAGCGCTGAAGCAATGCTGATGATTCCGAGCAGACTGAATACAAAGGTCCAGGATATATTTTGCTCAAGAATGAAGCGCACATAGATCGGACCAATGAGGGCACCGATGCCGAAATACATATGCAGCAGATTCAGATAGTAGCCTCGTTTCTTATTATAGAGATCAGATACATAAGCATTGAGCAGAGTATCTGCCATACGGCTGCCGGCACCGAATACGAAGAAAACGACCAGTAGAACAGCGTAATTATCACTGAGACTGACTAGCAGAAGTGAGGCACCGAAGACCAGAAACGAAATGATGATCAGTTTAGTTTTCTTGAATCTGCCGGCCATGATACCAACAAACAAAACCGCTAACATGCCGCCAATGCTCTGAGCAGTTGTCATCAGACCACCCTGCGATAATCTGATCTGATAATCTTCGATCACGCTCGGCATGATCGGGCCGATCATCGTAATTGAAATTGCGTATATTCCCATAATTAGAAACAAGACAGCGGTCAAATAGACCGGCACCTTGGTCTGCTGCCTGTCGGCAGACTTAACTTGCTTTTCATTTGTTTTAAAACTATTATGCTTACTCATGCCTAGTATTATAGGCGATGGCAAGCATAATAGGAACTGATCTATTTTATGAAAGACCTAACACATTTTGGAAGGCTTTGGCTGCGCTATTTATCAGCGTTTTAGATTCTTCATGATAATAATGATAAACAACTATATAGTCATCATAAACGATCATCAAATCAATCAAACCATCTGCATTGCTAAGTTTATGAGCTTCATTAGCTCCGAATTGTTCTTGCTTCAAATCATCTACAATTTGTGCCTCTCTTATCAGGGAATCAATGTATATTTTTTTGAGAAACTCATAATTACTATAATAGACATCGTAATAGATCCCTTGCGGATTATCTGACATTACTGCATGTTCTGAATTATACGTGTATTTTGCCGCAAGAATTGTTTTGCTGCCATAAACATAATTATTTACTTCTTCCTGCCTGTCATCAGCAATATCCAGATCATTTAATGAAATGGGCATACTATCTTCATTCAGCATGAGTGTTCCCGTCTTATTGAAGATCGGATCGGTCTTGATTTGGTCTTGCTCTCGATCATCTCTTAATAAGGTGAAAACCAAACCATAAGTGATTAGACTCATCATAGCGATACTAATCACAACACTAATGATAATAACGCCTATGGCAGGAACTCTCATCTTCTGCATCAAGTGTGATAGTGCAATAATCGCAATCAGAAAAACTGTAATAATAAGAGCCATCGCTCCCATAATGATGTCACCCTGGATAATTCCGGATATAGATGCTGTTATAAGTATAATTCCAATTATTGCCAGCGGGATATATGTTTCAAGCTTACGCCTCCTAAGCTGCTTAAGTCCGACATAGGGAATTTGTAGGCCACTAGCAACAGCACTTTTTGCCTTAACATACCATCGGATAAAACCTGCTATTTGCAAAATCACCGTTAAAAAGAATAGCAAATAGAGCAGCATTGTCGCCAGAGCTATATACTGACTGGCAAGGACTGCGATCGAACCGTTAGCTCGAACCTGCATTACAAAATTGAAAAGCATGATTATGGGTAATAGGAACCATGTAATAAAATTTGTTTTCAGCAAAGCCTTCTTGATACCAACAAGCTTTTCAGCGCTATCAGTCACTATCTCCGGTGCTGTTTCAGACTCAGTACGGAAAATGAACATTTTCCCGATATTACAGATGAATTTCCAACCAGCCTGCTCACACATGTCGATGTAGTCCTGAGATTTATCAGAAATTGAATTACTGATTGCAGAAGCAGATTCGAGAAGCTCGGCAGCATATCTGACCTTACGCGGCTCACATTTACGGAACTCACTTAACATGCCCATAGATACCAACTGCCAGCCCTGTGCTTCCATCTCTTCTAGATACTCACAAACTGCTGTTAAGTCTGTATATCGAAAAGAAATAAATTTCTTGAGAGTGTTTTTCTCCTTCATTTCAGCCCCTCCATGATCGTCCTGCCATCTGCGGCCAGGCACGCAATTCTGGCATATTCTTCTCTTAGCATTGCTATGCCAAGGTTTGTAATTATGTAATTCTTGCGTTTGGGTTCGACGCTGACGCATCTGATCAGATCATTACTCTCAAATTTTGACAGCATCGTATAAAGCGTACCGGGGCCGATACTTACACGTCCGCCTGATATCTCATTTACTTTGCTCATGATCTCAATGCCGCAACGTTCTTCTGTTAGTGACAGCAGAACATAATACATTGGCTCTGACAGGTTTTTTAGTGCTTCGCGAGGCATTGTTTTCCTCCTCATATCGTTATACGATATTTCATGATGTGATTATATATCGTATAACGATACGTTGCAAGAAGTTTTTAAGATTTTTCCTTATTTACCGTCAAATCGCCGTAAAGCCCGTTGCTTCAGCTATGGGGATATAAGGAG
>CAZSLR010000239.1:0-3056 GCA_964607635.1 uncultured Oscillospiraceae bacterium | reverse complement strand
AAGCGCAGTCAAAGTGGCACTACCTGGCCCCGAAGTGCCAGGTTGAATATCGGCCTTAAATCAGTGGAAACGCCTGTAATCACTGGATTACAGGCGTTGAGTTTAAATATTTCAACCGGTTCTTTTGAACCGGTTGAAAACTGCTTGTCGAGTGGCCTCAAAACACTGGTATAACTGCGTTAGGACGGCTTTGGCCAGCGTATTTCAAAGTGACCATACCGCGGTCAAAGTGGTACTACCTGTCACCAAACGCAGTCATGCAATTTACTTGGTTACTCGCTTTTTCAAAGCATCAATTACTATATCAGCAGAACGATAGTTTCCTTCCTTAATAGCTTCGGTACCTTCAGCCAAGAGGATTTGGAGTTCATATTTATCAATCAGTTTATCGTAAGTTTCTATAGACATACAATCAACTCCTTGTATCGATACTATATCTTTATAAAGAAATAATACCAATATATCTAATTAACTCATAGCTCCAATATATCAAGTCCAGGCTGGAAGGAAAGCTGTCAGCTGAAGTATAATAAACCCTATGAACAAGGATTTACTGGACAAGCTCAGTGAGATCACGCCGGAGGAGCAGGATATCCTATCCGGCCGTACAGAAATTGATACGCGCCTCTACATGAGTGAGGAGTCGGGCAAGTTCGACTCCGCGCTGCTGCTTGAGCAGGGCCGCTTGATTACACTGCGGCCGCATACGCGCTTCGTCCATTTCCCGCGCCATACACATAACTTTGTCGAGATGGTCTATATGTGCCAGGGTCAGACGCGTCACAATATCAATGATAGCGAGATCATTCTTAACGAGGGTGAGATCCTCCTGCTGAGCCAGAACGCCACGCAGGAAATTTTTCCAGCCGACAAGGATGACATCGCGGTCAATTTCATCATCCTGCCGCAGTTTTTTGACACAACGCTGCAGCTGATGGGCGAGGATAAGAACCAGATACGAGATTTCCTGATCGACTGCCTGCGCGGTGAGAAAAGCGGCACTGGCTATCTGCTTTTTAAAATATCAGATATTCTGCCGATTCAAAACCTGATGGAGAACCTGATCTGGAGCTTCATCAGCGCACAGTCCAACAAGCGCAGTATCAACCAGCTCACTATGGGGCTGCTGTTTCTGCAGCTGGCCAACCACACTGACAATCTTTATGCCGGCCCCGGTGATGAGCGCCAGCAAATGATGCTGACAATTCTGCGCTATATTGAACAGCACTATTATGATGCTGAACTGAGAGTTCTTGCCGACGAGCTGCACTGCGATGTCAGCTGGCTTAGCCGCGAAATAAAAAGACAGTCCGGTCGGACTTTTACCGAGTTGTTACAGGACAGGTGCTTGGAACAGGCCTGCTTCCTGCTGCGAACGACTCAGCTCAAGGTAAGCGAGATCTGCCAGGACGTGGGGTACAAGAACTTCAGCTATTTTCACCGTCTCTTCCTGGACAGGTACGGCATGACCCCCAAAAAATATCGTGACTGCAAATAAGGACAGTTTTTCAGTCATTTGATTTGCTATTTCAAACGATAGGTTCTATTCTAGAATAGTAGACAGCGATGTCTGTTTTGCTGAAACACTGGCAAAAGCCGACGTCAGCCTTAATTATAATTTTTCCGCGATGTCGGCCGTTCAGGCTGCATCCAGAGACAGACAAGGAGAGTGCGATATGAGCAACAGATATGAGTCAGCAAAAGAAATGTACGCTGCCATCGGTGTAGATACCGACGCTGCAATTGAGAAACTGAAGGATATTCCTGTATCACTGCATTGTTGGCAAGGCGATGATGTTACCGGATTTGATCATGACGGTCCACTGACCGGAGGTATCCAAACTACCGGCAACTATCCTGGCAAGGCCAGAACTCCTGATGAGCTGATGGCCGATATGGACAAGGTTATGTCTCTATGTCCAGGAACCAAGAAGCTAAATGTACATGCTTGCTACGCGATTTTTGAGCCTGGTGAATTCGCGGACCGCGATAAGCTTGAGCCTAAGCATTTCGTGAAATGGGTCGAGTTCGCGAAGAAGCACAATGTCGGTATTGATTTCAATCCAACCTTCTTCTCGCATCCTAATATGAAGGATGGCCTCACGCTTTCAAGTCCGGATGAGGATGTACGTAAATTCTGGGTCGAGCATGGCAAAGCCTGTGTTCGTATTTCTCAGTATTTCGCGGAAGAGACAGGCATGCCCTGTGTCATGAACATCTGGATCGGTGACGGCTTCAAAGATGTACCAGCCGACAGAATGGGTCCACGTATGCGTTATAAACAGTCAGTAGAAGAGATTCTCTCTGAACCTTATGACAGAAATCTGGTTAAACCCTGCGTTGAATCGAAGGTCTTCGGTATCGGCGTTGAGTCATACACAGCAGGTTCCGCGGAGTTCTCACTGACTTTTGCCGCTACACATGAAGGCTGCCTGCCGCTGATGGATAATGGACATTACCATCCGACAGAGGTTGTCTCTGACAAGATCCCGGCACTGCTGACCTTCTTCCCTGAGATCGCGCTGCATATCACACGCCCGATCCGCTGGGACTCTGACCATGTGCTGTTGTTCGATGATGAGCCACGCGAAATGGCAAAAGAAATCGTCCGTTGCGACGCTCTTGATCGTGTTTACATGGCGCTTGATTATTT
Organism: uncultured Oscillospiraceae bacterium; assembly: GCA_964607635.1. Taxonomy (GTDB): domain Bacteria; phylum Bacillota; class Clostridia; order Saccharofermentanales; family UBA5734; genus JAAYFZ01. Next base: position 403 of record CAZSLR010000239.1, on the reverse strand, counting down.
CGACGCCAGTATCAACCGTGTATCTGCCTGGACAGTCGGCTTCCGCAGCTGGCAGAAGGCCATGCTGAACGCGCTGTGCACACCACATGACAAGCTGAAAAAACTGCAGGATGACGGTGAGTTCACAGAGCTGATGGTAGTACAGGAAGGCCTCAAGACCATGCCTTTTGGCGATGTATGGGTCAAGTATTGTGAGACCTGCGGCGTGGTCGGTGACGAATCCTGGTTTGAGGATGTCAAGAAATACGAAGCAGAGGTTCTCAGCTTAAGAGCTTAACCTGCTAGCGGCGTAGCAAGCCGATAAATGATCTAAAATCTGAATGTCCATATGCATGCTGTCTGTAGTTCCCGAGGACAGTATGCTGTGGACATTTTTAATCTAAAAATTACAGTGCGAATGCGA
>CAZSLR010000238.1:0-3058 GCA_964607635.1 uncultured Oscillospiraceae bacterium | reverse complement strand
CGCGAACCGGCCGATGATTCTTTGAGGATCAGCTTTCAGCGTAAGCCAAAATGGTAAAGCACGTCCAATGTTAAAATCTCTCAGCTCGACCTCAAGATTTTTTCTCTGCTGTCTGGCCGTGAAGATCTCATCGTTTCGCTCTGAGAACCAGGGCTGATGAAAATCTCTATTTCTTAAGTAGTAATCACTGACAGATTGTGCATTATCCTCGTCCAGAATACGCAGCATCAGTCTCTCAGTTATCAGAACCGGTAAATCAGACATGATATCTCCTTGCAGCCAGATTTAGCCCTCAGCAAGCGCTCTCAATGTTTCTCGATAAATCGCACTTGCAGCCATAAGCTTATTTGTATCTACACTCTCATTTGCCTGATGACAGACATCAGGATCGCCCGGAAAAGCTGGACCGAAGGCGACGATATTGGGAACAGCACGAGCATAGGTGCCGCCGCCGATAGCTTCTGGAACGGCCTGCGTACTTGTCATTGTCTGATAGATATTGTTGATCGTACTTATAAGCTTTGAATCTGGATCTATATAAAGTGGTTCAAGATGTGTTTTCCAAAAACAGCTGAACCCAAGCTGCGAAGTAAGAGCCTCAAAAGGTGCCTTCAAATCAACTTCAAAATCGCAGGTTACCGGATAGCGAATATCAACAGTAAGTTCAGCACAATCGGCACTCAAATTGATAATTCCAGGGTTAACGGTCATTTCACCATATTCGTCACTCAGATCAAAATCAATCAGCTTACCAGGTCGGTCAGGCGGGAACAGCAGGGTAAAAGCGGAAACGAATGGATGATGAGAGCTAACGGAATGAAGCTCACGCTGAATATTATAAATACCCTTGATTATTGCGTTAACACCATCCTCAGGTCTGCTGGCATGTGCTTGGCTTCCGTATTCAATAAACGGCTCTGTTCGGCCGGCAAATTCTGCCTGAAAGCTCCCAGGAACCATGTTGGCAGCCTCGCCGCCACAAGCTGAGACAAGCTGCAGGGCATCTAACTCGTCCTGCTTCTCGTCGATCGATAAAACAACATGAGCTATGCCTTTTTCAGCATGTATAACGGGAAAAGACGCGTCCGCCGTGAAACCGGCTACTGGTAGTTCTTCATGCATACTGTACCATTCCATACACCCACTGCCATTCTCTTCGTCCAGGCCAACGATTAGCCTGATTCGGCGTTTGGGTACAAATCCCTCATCCTTAAGTGCTTTCATCGCATAAAGAACCGCGACTGCGGGACCCTTGTCATCCGCGATTCCTCTGGCAGTGAGTCTGCCATTGATCTCAAGTGGTACAAAAGGATCATTCCGCCAGCCTTGTCCAGCCGGAACAACGTCCAGATGACAAAGCGCCGCGACCATTTCATCGCCTTGGCCCCACTCAATATAGCCGGCACGGTTTTCTAGAGCTGCTGTCATAAATCCAAGCCTTGATCCTTCCTCTAAAAAGGCCTTGAGTGCTTCGGCTGTTTGCCGCCCATAGGGTGCGTCAGGCTCAGGTTCACCCTTAACACTTGGAATGCTGCAGATTTTTGTAACTGTAGCGATCAGCGTTTGCCTGTAATCATTCATAGAGGCAGCCAGACCATCAATAGTTTCCTGTGTTGGTACTACAGTCGGTTCAATTGTTGATGCATTAATGGTATCATCATCGGCAGTGAAGTCGATGCCTGGCTTGCTCTGGCATTCAGGATGAAGATGGCAGAACAGTCCCACATATAGCCCCTTCTTATCCGCTGTTCCGCCGCAAATAGCGCAGCTGTTCTCCGACAGCTCCAGCTCATCTAGGATACCGGTCAGTCTAATCAGGAAGCTCTCCATTTTCTCAACAGATCGGGGCAGCCATTCCTCCTGGAGACGAATACAGAGAAAATTTTCCGATAATTCGTAATTACGTATTTTCAGTTCTCTCCGGTTATCTTCGAGCCATGTCTTGAGCTGACGCAGCTGGTTTTTTCCTATTCCGGCAACAGGCGTGAAAAAGGCCTTGAAGCCTTTACCCTCCATTGCAGTAAATAAAAATCCGTTGAACTCACCAAATAAGGAAATATCCTCATTACTGTCCTGATGTCTCTTCCAATCATACTTATCTGCCAGTTTTTCGAGCTGTCTGGATATCATTTTTCTAACCTCCGCTGATATAATTGTGGAGTAAGGTTTAATCGAACTGCTATTATTATATATCAGCCCGGCCTACTTGTCATAAGCAAAGTAACGTGTTACAATACTGAGCGATTTAAATACGCACATGGGACGACTATGCCTGTTGCCGACTTAGATGGTCTTCGGCCTAAGTACCCATGGTGGAACAAACAGGAGGAATTTTAAAATGGCAGTAATCAGCATGAAACAGCTATTGGAAGCCGGTGTACATTTCGGTCATCAGACCCGTCGCTGGAACCCCAAAATGGCAGAGTACATCTACACAGAGCGCAATGGTATCTATATCATTGACCTGCAGAAGACAGTCCGCAAGGCAGACGAGGCATACATGTTTGCCCGTCAGGTTTCTATGAACGGCGGTACAATGCTGTTTGTAGGTACTAAGAAGCAGGCTCAGGATTCTATACGTGAGGAAGCAGAACGCTGCGGCATGTATTTTATCAATAACCGCTGGTTAGGTGGAACTCTGACAAACTACTCAACTATCAAGAAGAGAATTCATCGTCTTGAAGAACTTGAACAGATGCAGGAAAACGGAACTTTTGACGTTCTGCCTAAGAAGGAAGTAGCTAAGCTTAAGCTTGAGATGGAAAAGCTCGAGAAGAATCTTGGTGGTATCAAGAAAATGCCTGGTATTCCTTCATGCATGTTCGTGGTTGATCCCAGAAAAGAACATATCGCAGTCATGGAAGCTCGTCGTCTTGGAATTCCCATCATTGGTATCGTTGATACTAACTGTGATCCTGAAGAGGTCGATTATGTTATCCCTGGTAATGATGACGCAATCCGCGCGGTTAAGCTGATCGCAGGCAAAATGGCTGACGCTATGCTCGAAGGCCGACGAAACAGTTGAGAGAGCAGGATGGTTCTCTTTAACACTAAGAGC
>CAZSLR010000237.1:0-3060 GCA_964607635.1 uncultured Oscillospiraceae bacterium | reverse complement strand
GCCGCCCACTTCTTGACACCATATTCATGGAAACGCAGGCATTCGATCCTGATCCGACTCTTATCAAATCGCTCCATGAAATCAATGAGCTCCTTCTTGTCCTGATCGTCTGTGTTGAATTCGCCAATGATCGGGATCCTCACAAGAACATTCAAACCAGCCTCAGCTGCGGCCACAAGATTTTCTTCGATATATCTTAGTGACTGCCCGGCTACAGCCATAAGCTTGTCACTGCTGCCATGCTTCACATCCATGATCAAATGATCCAGCCAGGGGAACAGCTCCGGCAGTCGTGGATTCGTACCATTAGTTTCGATCGCTGTGCTGATAGCGTGCTCACGGCATCTCTTCATCAGCTCAAGCACCGCATCTAGCTGCAGAGACGCCTCGCCTCCGGTAAAAGTCACGCCGCCGCCAGCGAAATACATCGGCGAGCTGCGCAGGATCTCCGACCAAACAGACTCAATGTCGATGGACACGGCTTTTGCCAGGATACCTTGATTGCGCCTGTCTGTAAGACAGGGCCGATCACTACAGGTCTCGCAGCGACTGCGGTCAAGCTGGCCATCCGCGATCGCGCCATAGGGGCAGACCTCGTCAACCAGACGGGCACTGTCGACCACAAGCGGCCCAACCAGCGGAATACCCTCCGGATTGGCACACCAGGGACAGTGCATATTGCAGCCCTGCAGGTGATAGACAAGTCTGTTGCCAGGACCGTCCTGGCTGAAATTGAAGCCTTTTTCAAAGTAAGTTAGCTGCATATAGTAATTTGCTCCCCAGTTAACATTTCATTAGTTCAAGTCTTGAACTATGTCCTTGTATTGTATACCATATAGGGGGCGTTGACAACGCTGACAATTCAAGATCAAACCAACCGCATCAACTGTTATAATAGTTACAATGCTGAGTCGGAAGCTCGGCCGATTCTACGATATTCGAGGTTGAATATGAAAATGCAGGCATCCAATGTCAAATCACTGAAAAATGATAATCGTGCTTTGATTCTGAATGAGATTAGAAAATGTCCCTGTTCGCGAGCCCAGCTAGCTGACAAAACCAGCCTGACTCGATCAGCCGTGACCATGATCGTACAAGAGCTCATGGCAGAGGGGCAGCTGAAGGAAACCAGCTCCCTACAATCGGATCGTGGCCGCAGGCAGATCCTGCTGGATATTGTTGAGGACCATAAGCTGGCGCTGGGACTGGCCCTGCATCGACGTGAGATCAGTACAGTGCTCACAGATCTGCGCGGTAAGCCAGTTGATAAGAACAGCAGACCGACCTCAGCTTTTGCAGATAGAGAGGCTGCTCTTGCCTGGTCATTCGAAACAATGAAAAGTATGATCCATAAGCATAAGCTTACGCAGGACAAGCTCGTTGGCATCGGCATCAGCAGCCCCGGACCACTAGATCGTCAGAGCGGCCGAATCCTCGAGCCTATAGATTTTCCGCTCTTTCAAAATTTTGATATCACTGAAGAAGTCGCTTCGTGGCAGCTGTTCAAGGCAAGCGAATCAGCCTCCGCCAGCGGCAAAAGTAACGATAGTCGCACGTTAAGCTCGACAAACACGACCACCGGCAGTACTGTGGAGATTAATCTGGACAATAACGCTGTCCTCATGGCCATGCGCGAATTCTATAACGGCACAAGCCCAATTTATAAATATAAGCATATTTTATTTGTAACAATCTCACGAGGTATCGGCAGCTGTCTGATCAGCGACGGACAGATTTATCGTGGACTCGGCGGATTCGCCGGCGAGCTCGGTCACACAAGCATCGATGCAGCAGGACGACCCTGCTCATGCGGCAATTACGGCTGCATTGAAAAATACGCCACACTCGACGCGCTGAAGGCTTTCTTCGGCTTCGAGAGCTATGATATCGTAGTCGACCTGGCCTATAAAGGCATCAGCAGACCTCTAGCGATAGTCGAACAGATCGCTGAATGGCTGACAACAGCCCTTGTCAACGCCGTCAACCTCTTTGACCTCGACGCCATCGTGCTATACGGCGAGCTGAACTATAGACCACAGCTTCTAACCGATATGATCGAGAAAAAAGTTAGACAACGCTCACTGATCAGCCGAGCACATGAAATCAAGGTTTTTGCCTCTTCATTTGATGATAAGACCGCAGCCGAAGCCAGCACCGCTGGCATCATCGACGCTTATTTTAAGCAAAAGCTCGCCAGGTGATTGTATTATTTGATGAGTGGAATTTCTAATAGATTAATTTGATAAGTGGTAGTTCTAAATAGAATTATTTATTATGCACAAGTATTACATAGAATCGATAATGAATCGCTTGAAAATACACTTACACTTCGTTTGTAAACACTATTTACTATATTGCTGAAAAGTGTTAATCTTTTACTAGCTTCAGAATATCGGCCTATGTAAGCACAGAATAGAGAAGCTCTATCAGCTAAGAGAAAAGCTCTATTGGCTATCTGTCAGCGCAGAGCAATGGGGATCTATTGACTAAGAGAAGATAATGAGACCAACAAATGAAACTTAGGAGGCAAATTATGCTCGACCAAAAACAAAAGGATTACTATCGTCAGGAAGCAATGAAGTATTTCAATGATGCGAAAATCGTCCTAACTCCTGAAGAGCAGGACAAACTCGAGTTCGCTGACTTCGGACTCGGCGAAATGGACCAGACCGGCCTGATACTCATAACATACGTCAACACAACAAAAGTATGTGCAAAGGAGCTTGTGCTTCTCCCAGGCATGACCTGCCCGGAACATCGCCATCCAGACATCGGATCAGCAGACGGCAAAGAAGAGACCTTCCGCTGCCGCGCCGGCAAAGTCTTCCTCTATGTCGAGGGTGAGCCTACCGCCAACCCACAAGCTAAACCGCCAAAAGGCCGCGAGCAAAACTACACTGTCTGGCATGAAATCATCCTCGAGCCAGGGCAGCAGTATACACTGAACCCAAACACAAAACATTGGTTTCAGGGCGGACCAGAAGGCGCAATCGTATCTGAGTTCTCTACCACCAGCAGAGATGACAAGGACATCTTCACTGATCCGGAAATCTCAAGATA
>CAZSLR010000236.1:0-3071 GCA_964607635.1 uncultured Oscillospiraceae bacterium | reverse complement strand
GATTGACCGAGCCTTCCATATAGCTTTGTGTTGATGTTATAAATGCTTCTCTTAGCGCCATTTCAATTCTCCTCGGTAATTTTCTTGATCCTTTGCAGCATATCGTTCAGTCCCTGCAGTTGTTCAATCGAAATGCTATCACCAGCTTGCTTGAGCAAAGCGGATAGCTTCATGCGGCCAAGCATTTTTTGTAGGTTGGGGTTGTCTTTTACCGATTCGGCAACATCCCCTCGGCTGGCTGATGCACCTGCCATCATTTGATCGATCATCATGGCTGCCTGAGGATGATTTCGCAGATCAGCAAGTGTATCTTCTATCGAGTAAAAGTTCGGATCGATAGCGTCTCGATCAAACCAATTTACAATGTCGCCTCTCTGATCAAACATGTATGAGTGGTCCTTTTCTTCACATTTTACAACTGTGATCTCATCAGTCAGGCCACCTGATTTGACGCCGATTAAGTGTTCTGAATTAATTGGAACCTCAAACCTAAATACTCTCGACCCCTTCTGACTTGCTAACAGTTTACCATCGAGGTACAAATCAATTTTGTCTTGATTTGAGTAAACCTTAATTTCGGTCAGCTCCTCTGCCCTGTTAACGTATCTTCGTCCACAGATATGAACAAATGGTTCATTGCTCCAATAAGCTTTATACAGGTAAAAGGCGTCTTTTCGCACTTTGCGGTCTATGGTAACCAGGCCCTTCTGATTGAGGCCGTTTTTACCGCCTTCATCACGGCCATCGGCAGCGAAGTCAAACATGTTCCAGACATATGTAGACCAAAGCCAGGGACGCTTCTCGATCATCTGAAGCATATGCTCATGATAGATAGCCTGATAACTCTCGGTATAGTCTCCCCTCTCTGGATCAGGGCTCTGAAACCGTGGATTGGCATCAGCACCATACTCGGAGAAGCCGATACAGCGATCGGGATATTTCGCATGAAACTCATCGAAGAACTCATCGTTTTGTTCTAGTGTTCCCAGGTACCAGCCGAAGTATAAATTGTAACTGTTGATGTCAGCTATTTCCAACATTTCATTATCTGTTTCCAGCATGAAAACATTAGCTATTGTCGTCGGTCTGGTGCTATCAAGTCTATGGCATAGATCATTCAGCTCTCTATGGCTGTTCAGGAGGTCTTCATCAACCTTGCTGGCAGCGGTTATTTCATTAGAAAGACCCCAGCAAACGATCGATGGATGGTTATAGTTTTGAATTACCAGCTCTTGCATTTGGCTCAAAGCATTATTTCTGGCACTGCTCATATGGCTTGTGATGTATGGTATTTCCGCCCAAACAATAAGACCCTGCTCATCACACAAATCATAGAATTCCTGAGCATGCTGATAATGAGCAAGCCTGATTGAATTCGCGCCTATTTCTCGGATCAGCGTAATATCTTTTTCATGCATATCATGTGTAAGAGCGTTGCCGACACCTGCATGATCCTGATGACGACTGACTCCCCTAAGCGGATATCTACGGCCATTAAGGATGAAGCCTTGCTGCGGATCAACAGAGAAGCTGCGACAGCCGAATTTTGTACAGACACTATCATCTGCGATTGTTGCGGTCGCAGTATAGAGGTATGGATCATTGATACCATCCCATAGTCTGACATTTTCAATTATCATTTTTGCCTGCGCATGGCCATTATCGCTTCTCACGCTTCTCTCGATCTCGCCTACTGCTAAAGCAATATCTGTATCTTCGCCGGTTACCCAAACATCGATCGTCACAACAGCTCTATCGCCTTCAACAACTGGTGTCACCTGTAGCGCCGGTCCACCAGATCTATCGAGCGAAAAGTGAGTTTGCGGTACAATTACCATATTGACGTCGCGATAAATCCCTCCATAGAAGGTAAAGTCAGCCAGCTGTGGATAAACTCTGTTATTTTCCGAGTTATCAACTGAAACTATAAGTATGTTATCTTCTTGAAGCACTTCAGTCAGTTCTGCCCGAAATGTTGAATAACCGCCCTCATGAATTTTGAGTGATTTCCCATTCAGATAAACCTCTGCGGTCATTGCTGCACCCATAAATTCAATGAAAACTCTCTCGCCGGAATCAAGCTCCGGACTCTTGAAATCATAACGGTACCAGCAGGTCCCACGATAATAGTCGTTACCGCCATCCTGACCATCTTCAGCATTCCAGGTATGCGGCAGGCTCACGATCGATCCTGATGCTCCGACAGCGTCTTCATATGATGAAGCCTGCCTGATAAAGGCCCAATTACTATTAAGATTGATTACTCTTCTCATCTGTTTCTCCTAAAATGAACTATTATTGTATATGAGCTGTTAATTATTTGTTATAATTGGTTTCTAGAACTAATTTACCATAGCAGCAAGCTAATTTTTATTTCGTTTGAGGCTATAGTCGTTCAATATTTGAGGTTACATTATGAACAGCAAGCAAAATATCGACCTGTTTCAGGAACTAGTCAGATGCGGCAGCGATGTATATACATGGTGCTATGATGCCTCTGGCCAGCTGCTCCACTCAAATTGTCCAGATGAAACGCTGTTCGCGACAGCTTTTTCCATATTTGGCTGTAAGAGCAGAATGCTCGACCATTTTAGTCAGTTTGATTCTCCCATAATGCTAGGTACCGCTATGGGACTGATCTGGGGTGCTGCTGCCGAACAAACAGAGGATGGTCTCAAAAAGTACTACGCTATAGGTCCGGTTTTTTTCCATGATCTCTCTATGCAGGCAATCGAAAATGGTTTCAGACACTATGCAAATCTTGAATTCAGCTTATCCTGGAAGCATGAACTTATGGGAGCACTTCCTCGCGTACCTGTTGCACAAAATATTATTTTATCAAGATATATGCTCATGCTTCATTACTGTCTAACAGGTGATCGTCTGCAAGCCAGCGATCTGAATCTTACGTCATCTCAACATGATTTGACTCAGTCAAAAAGCGAGAAGCGTGATAGACATAAGGTCTGGTCAGCCGAGCAGGCAATGCTGCAGATGGTGCGAAATGGAGATCTCAATTACAAATCAGCCTTAAATAACTCCATGCTCATCAGCAGCGGTGTACCTATTCA
>CAZSLR010000235.1:0-3092 GCA_964607635.1 uncultured Oscillospiraceae bacterium | reverse complement strand
TCTGCCTGATGATGCTGATCGCCGTATCAAGATTAGCGGCCGCACCCAGATAGAGTGCCCGCAGCTCATTGCGTGCAGGCTCGGTATACATCTGCGGCTCGGGTAGTTCCCCGAAATACTCGACTACGACCGGATCCTCATCAAGTAGCTGTACCACCTCCGGTATCGGCGTCGGCTCAGGTGTCGGAGTCGGAGTTGGATCAGCCTCCGATTCAGTCGTTGATTCAGAAGTCTCCGCTGTACTCTCAGGCGGTGTCCAGTTTTCAGTTCCGATAATATCGTCATCATTGCACCCGGCAGAAGCTGCGACGGCAATAAATAGTGCCAGCATTACCGCCAGTATCGAAAATGTCCTTAGTTTTTTTCTGGGCATTTTTATTCTCCTTGATATTGGTATCCTGTTTGTTTTGTTAAAATATGCCCCACTATTGTATCAGAATTCGACTGAATCTGTTAGCTTTGTTTTAATGAGTAACGAATTGTATAGCAGCCCGAGCCGGTGTTGGCTGTCAAGTTCGAAACTGAGTTGTGTTCAAATGGCAAGCCACCGTTATCAATAACTCCCGAAGCACGATCAAGAATGATAGAAGCGGTAGTATTATGAGGTATTCTTAGGTTCAGCTCAACTTCATTCCCCTCTTTTTGCCAATACGTTTCAAGTCTGCCATACGGAGTCATATATGATGTTTTCGCATAGTCCAAATCGCCGCCTATGTGAGGTTGAATAATGCTATGCTTGAATCCTGGTGCCTGCTCATCAGTCTCCAGTCCGCCAAGCACACGATAGATCCATTCTGCAACAGCACCATAAGCATAATGGTTAAAAGAATTCATATCAGGACTCCACATGCTGCCATCCGGCTTGATACCGTCCCAATGTTCCCAGATAGTCGTAGCTCCCTTTTTTACTTGATAGAGCCACGAAGGGAAATCATCGCGCAGCAAGAGCTTATACGCTTCATCAATTTTCCCATTTTCACTAAGAGCATGACAGAAATACGGGGTCCCGACGAAGCCGGTGACTAAATGGCCATTCTCAGCTTCAAGAAGCTTGATTAGCCCGTCTACAGTCTGTTGCCGGAACTGCTCAGGTACAAGTCCAAAATACAGCGAGATTATGTGAGCGGTCTGGGTTTGTGCTGCTAAGCTGCCATCATTATTGAAAAATGTTCGCTGATACTTGTCCAGTACCTTTTTGTACAATTCCTCATACTTGACGGCATCATCTTCACGACCGATAATTCTGGCCATCTTCGCAAACAAGCAAGTTGAATATGCAAAATAGGCCGTACAAGTGAGTTCATTAGGCGTGGCACCGAAATAACTGCCCTCTTCTGCGTCTAGCGCGACCCAATCACCAAACTGAAGCTTATAATTCCAGATATAATCAACTGAATTATTCTCCATGAAGCTTATCCAGCTCTTCATGCTGTCATACTGCCTTCTGATTATCTCTCGGTCGCCATAATTCAAATACATTGCCCAAGGCATAATAACTGCTACATCTGCCCAGGCAGCCGCTGAGTGTGAGCCTTGACCAAGCAGCCAGTCATCATCCGAGTGGCCACTTACGATATCGGGTACAACATGAGGCACGCCACCATCAATAGTTTGGTCAGCGGCCACATCGACCAGCCATTTTGCGAAGAACTCATATGAGTTCATTAAGTAGCTGGCGGTTCTTGCAAATATTTGAGCATCACCTGTCCAGCCTAATCTCTCATTTCTCTGTGGACAATCTGTAGGAACATCAACAAAATTACTCTTGAGGCTCCAGTTAACATTTTGATTCAAGCGATTAAGATCATCATTTGAACATTCAAAAGAGCCGGTTTGTTCCATCTCTGAATACAGTGCCCTTACTTCGAAGTTCTCTGGCTTGGGCTGTCCTGGCCAGGCAGTTATCTTCGCATATCTGAAGCCCATGAATGTAAAACTCGGATGATACTCTACCGCTCCATCTTGACCAAATACATAATTGATGGTTTGTTTGGCACCTCTTAGATTATCCAGGTAAACATTTCCATCACTATCCAACGTTTCGAAGCAATTTAATTCAATCCTATCGCCCTCGCTGCCCACTGCGCTGAAATGAATCCAGCCAGACAGATTCTGTCCGAAATCAAGAACATGATCACCTTGGGGAGTGGTCAATAAATCCTTAACCTGCAGCGTTTCCATCTCTCTGACTACAGAGCCTCTCTGTGCCGTAAGTACAGAATAATCATAATCGATAGCTTCCACAGGCCGCCAATGAGTATCGCTAAATCCCGGTTGATCCCACCCAAACTGCATAAGTGAACCGTCATAGGCTTCGCCGTCATATATCTCAGAAAATATTATCGGGGAATCTGCACCTTTCCAGCTCTCATCACTGGAAATAATTTCTGTGCTGCCATCCTGATAACAAATAACTAATTGAGTGAGCAGCGCGGTTCTCTCACCATAGAGATTGCGCAGACCTACAAAACCCATTTTCCCCTTGTACCAGCCAGCTCCGACAAGAGCACCAATCGCATTCTCACCTTGTTTGACTAAATCAGTAACATCGTAACTCTGATATAGCAAATGCTTATGATACGAGGTCCAGCCAGGTGCCAACTCAGCATATCCGGCTCTTATGCCATTTATATACAGCTTATATAATCCAAGCGCAGACGTAAAAACGAGAGCTTGCTTGATTGGTCTATCAGTAGTAAATTCCTTACGGAGATAATGCGCGTTTGAACGATCCTTATCTTGATCAACAGATATAAACTTTGCCTGCCAATCTGCTTTGTTCAACAGGCCTGTTAGAAACCTCACCGATTCGCAAAATTCTGTTTCTCCAACATTAGTCGATGCTTTGACACGAGCATAATAGTATCTAGCTGATTCAAGAGTAACGCCTGCTGGTATGATATTTGTGGAATCAGAGGATTTGATAACTCCAGAGTCAAAAAGTAAATGTTGAAATTGAGGATCATCAGATAGCTGCAGTTGATATGATTCTTGATGCACATTATACGCATCACTAGTGAAGATCCAGCTAAACTGCGGCATTTCTTCAACCGCCATTAATTGAGTCTGATAATTCATTCTCAGTTGTTCAA
>CAZSLR010000234.1:0-3132 GCA_964607635.1 uncultured Oscillospiraceae bacterium | reverse complement strand
CTACAGAATTTAATTCTGGCTAGTGGTGCAATCATCAAACTTGATAGACCGGAAGAAACATTGATTGTTTTCGATGAGATTCAGGAGTGCCCCAATGCTTTGAGTACTCTAAAATACTTTTGCGAAAACACACCACATTACCATATTGCCTGTGCCGGATCACTACTTGGTATAGCTCTTTCCAAGCCCGCGTCGTTTCCTGTTGGCAAAGTTGATTTTATGGAAATCATGCCAATGTCTTTTACTGAGTATTTATTGGCAGATGGCGATAATAACCTTGTAGCATATATGAACAGTATTAACTCTATTGAAAATATACCAGATGCATTTTTCAATCCTTTGTATGAGAAGATAAAAATGTATTTTGTTACAGGTGGTATGCCGGAATCTGTAAGGTCCTGGACGCAGGAGCATGATGTTGAACTCATGCAGCAGGTTCTTTCTAACATTTTAAATGCCTACGAAAGAGATTTTGCAAAGCATGCATCAATAAATGATTTTCCTAAAATTTCCATGATTTGGAGATCGATCCCCTCGCAGTTAGCCAGAGAGAATAAGAAGTTCATATACAAAGTGGTAAAAGAAGGTGCTCGCGCTAGAGAATATGAGAATGCTTTGCAATGGTTATGTGATGCCAACCTATCATATAAGATTTATAGAAGCACTGCTCCTGGATTGCCAATATCAGCATATGATGATTTGTCTGCATTTAAGCTTTATATGACTGATGTTGGATTGCTTCGACGCCTTTCACTGCTGGCTCCTTCTGTATTTGGAGAGGGCAACAGACTATTTGCTGAGTTTAAAGGTGCTCTGAGTGAGAATTATGTTCTTCAGGCTATGCAAAACCAATTTGAAGCCACACCAAGATATTGGAGCATTGAGAATCCCAGGTACGAGGTAGATTTTCTTATTCAAAGAGAAAATGATATTTTTCCTATTGAGGTAAAAGCGGAGAGAAATCTCGAGAGTAAGAGTTTGAAAAAGTATAAAGAGAAATATCTGGATAAAACCAAGCTTCGCATATGCTTCTCCTTGGATAACCTGAGGCTTGATGGAGATTTGCTAAACATACCAATGTTTATGGCTGATCATGCTGATAGGTTGATTGGAATAGCTCTGCAAAATCAGTAAAAAAGAAAAATATTTGATTCCCATTCCTTACGATAGCTCTTCATATTTTGATCCTCCTGCAAATGGTTACATTAATATTCGATAATCGACTTTAAATTGGTAGATGGTAGACATGTTCAATCTCTATAGGGTAAAATGCAGATATAATAATTCACTCTGTGAATTATTATACATCAGTTGCGTTAGCTTTTGCAGGGGTGCAGGTAATGGATATTCGTGATTTGATCAGACAGGCAGAAGAGGTTCGTCCGGGTGATCATCTTGTTGCGTTATATCGTGATGAGAAGGAAATCGAGGACTACATAACATCCTACATATATGCTGCGCTTAAGCAGAACATAAGGTGTATATATATTACTGGCGATGCCGATACAACAGCTGTTGTCGAACAAGTAAGAGCACTCTCAACTGAGCTTGCTGATACAGGCGATCTGCTTGTTCTTGATAAGGCAGATACATACTCCAAGGCTGGCAAATTCGATCCTGACAAATTGATTTCTATGATCAAAACCATGGTTGAATCGGCGATAAGCGATGGCTATATTGGCCTGGCGATTACCGGTAAGATCAGCTGGGTGCTTGATTATGAGGACGGCGAGGATCTTATTATCGAGTATGAGTGGAAGCTTAATGAGTATATATTCGACAGCTATCCAGTAACGGCTCTGTGCAGATATAATATCAATCGTTTCTCACATGAGATGATCAGGAATATAATCCAGCTGCATCCTATTATTCTCTGGCAAAATAATATTCATGAGAATCCCTACTATATTCCTCCAGAGGGTTTTAAGAACAATGAGATCGCCAGATATCAGGTAGATATCTGGCTGCAAAACATCAATAGCTTCAGTGATGAGCGCAAACGCTTTAAGACGATTGTTGAGAAAAAGCAGGAAGAGATGCGTCTGCTGCATAAACAAATGACCAGCGGCCTGGTTATGGCTTTTCTCAAGCTGCTTGAGACTCATGATTCGTACACTAAGGGTCATTGCTCGAACGTTTCTGGTCTGGCGTATCATCTTGCCAATAAGCTTAATATCTCAGAAGAATTTATTACGAAAATCTATTATGCCGGTTTGGTTCATGATATAGGCAAGACAATTATCCCGCAGGAGGTCTTAAACAAGCCTGGCCGTCTAAATGAGAAGGAATACGACTATATCAAGATGCATCCTGTTTATGGTGCCAATGCTCTGGCTGAGCTTGAGCAGATGGATGATATCACGATAGCTGTGCGAAACCATCATGAACGTTATGATGGCAATGGATATCCCGACGGTCTGGCAGGCGAGAAAATACCTCTGATGGCGCGCATTATTATGATCTGTGACAGCTATGATGCTATGACCAACGACCGGCCATATCGGCCGGCGCTCACACATGAGTATGCGCTGCAAGAACTGCAAGCATGCGCCGGAACTCAGTTTGATCCTGAACTGGTTAAGCTATTTGTTGAGCTATTCCCCACACAGGAAGATGTTAACCTATTAAGTGTTACGGATATATAGATATGAACTAATTGGAGTTCGCTATAAGTGAACAGCCAACACATATTCTTGTAACATAAATCATTGACATTAATTCGAAAATCAAATAACATGTCACCAGTAACTAGATATATAGAGGGAGTAACTAGCCGCCATCGTGCGGAGCCATGATCCGTCATTTCGGTCAGCGCCTGATGTCTGACTCGGATTCTGGGACAGTTTACGTTTAGTGAGACTCTGTACTACGTTCCTTATTTTTTAAGGAGTCCAGACAGGGTCTTTTTGTTTTACTTTTTTGCCGCAGCAGCTAACAAGCAAGGAGAAACCGCAAATGAAGCAAGCTTACAATAAAACAAGCGAAGAAATTATGTTGGATCTTGGCACATCTGAAAATGGCCTCAATGAAGCTCAGATCGCTGCCAGCCGCAGCGAGCACGGCAGCAATTCACTTGGTGAAGAGAAACGTGTATCGCCACTGATGGTCTTCCTCTCGCAGTTCAATGATTTC
>CAZSLR010000233.1:0-3139 GCA_964607635.1 uncultured Oscillospiraceae bacterium | reverse complement strand
TCAGAGTGGTGAGACCTGTGGCGATCGGTTTGCTGGTTATACTGCCGACAAAAATAATGCAGGACAGAATGAAAATGAGGTAGAGACTGTGTAGCAGACTAGCTTGCAGCAATGGCAGATATCCAATGTCAAAGTCAAATAGCAGTCCTGAGTAGAGATAGCTGACCGTTGCTGCCGCTATGGTTGAAACCGTCATAATAATGCTGAAGACGATCATTTTCGCGCTGACGATGCTGCTGAAGCTTTTACCTGAACAAAGAGGAATGACCAGAGTGTTGTCTTTTAGCTCTTGTGCAAGTAAACCGCAAATGGTAAACACTGCGATTACAGTTCCCATCTCATAGAGGTCACCGAAGAATCCTTGGAGACTTCCACGCTGTGACATATCGACCATCTGCTCGATCATAGCTTCGTCCATGCCAGGAAACTGACTGCTGAAAACCATCGGCAGAATTATTTTTAACATGATTGGTGTTAAGAGTCCGAGGAACATAAAAGCAGCAGCGATTATCAGGAATCTGCTATTGCGCATACTATAGAGGAATTCCTTCCGAATGTCTTTTGTCATTTTGTTTGTCCTCCAATCAATTCAGGGCGAGTGGCCTTGCTGGCATGACTGCGATCTGAACCGTTTGAGCCATTTACCTCTTGAATGAAAAGTTCCTCGAGATTAGCTTGCCTGAGTGTGAAGCCGCGTAACGGTAGATTGTTAGTGGCCGCCCAGTTAACGATTGCCTTACTGCCTGCATCCTCATCTCGCACTATCACGTTGAGCTGAGTGTTGCTGTGCTCGCTGATTTTTTCGATCGCAGCATTTTCCCGCAGATTTCTGATAGTGTCTTCATCGATCGGGTGTCCCAGTTCAATTTCAAATATCGGATTGATGTCCTGTCGCAGCATTTCTGATAGCGGTTTCTCCATAATCATACGGCCGTCTGTGATCATACCGACTGTATGGCAGATGCGCTCGACGTCGCTGAGAATATGGGTCGAGAAGATGATGGTCTTGCCCATCTGATTGAGCTCGCGGATCAGGCGCAGAATGTCGCTGCGGCCTTCGGGATCGAGCGCGGATGACGGCTCGTCGAGAATCAGCAGCTCAGGCTCATGCATTAATATCTGACAGAGACCGAGGCGCTGCTTCATGCCGCGTGAGAAGCCGCCGATGCGACGATCGGCAACGTCTGCCAGTCCGACCCAGCTGAGCATTTCATCTATCCCGGCAAAAGCTTGGTCGCTTGTGCCATCTGTTAACACGATAGATGGCTGGACTCGTCTTTTGCCATTGTGTTTTAGGTATTCCAGAGATTCGCGCGCTGTCATCCAACCGTAAAAAGTCGGTGCTTCTGGTAGGTAGCCGATGGAGAGCTGGCCTGGATGTTTGACCGTCGTGATCTCGCGGCCGTTGACGATACAGCTGCCGCTATGTGGGCGCGACAGTCCTGCCATGATATTCATTGTGGTCGATTTGCCGGCGCCGTTTTTACCGATGAAACCGTAGATCTCACCGCGCTTGACCTGCAGGCTGACGCCTTGAAGCGCGTGGACCTCACCAAACTTCTTGTGAAGATCATTGATTTCGATTATATGGTTGTTCATTAGCGTGCCTTCTTTCTACCAACAATGAGGAAAACTATTGGTCCAATCATGCTGAAGAAAATGCTGATGAGGATCCAGAGCGGTTTGTTAAGATTTGCTACACCTTCACGTACGATTTTTACTATGCAGTAAAGCGCCAGACCGAATTGCAGCACTATCAGCGGCAGAAGCATTAAGAGTGTGTCTGTTGTAATATTTAGTCCGTTCATTTTTCCTACCTCCTTCGTTTGTGCTTTCATTGTAGTAGACAGGCTAGTCATATGATTAGTGACTGGAGTCATATGTTGGGTCATGAGGTTTCGCGGAAAAAAGGTCCCGCATTTCGCAGCGGGACCTTCAATAATTCTTAAAATTCTCAGCTAGCTCAATTGATCGTTATCAGCCGATCCTATACAACCTACCGCCATCAGTAACCGTATAAAGCGCGCCGTCAGGTCCTTCGCCGACATCGCGGAAGCGCTGATCCTCGCCCGTTAGCAGACGTTCCTCAGCAATAACCCTGCCATCCTCAAGCACAATACGCGCGATATGTTTGCTGACCAGACCACCGACAAACAAGTTGCCCTGCCACTCCGGAATCCGAGCAGAGGTGTAAAAAGTCAAGCCGCTTGGTGCGAGCGATGGGTCCCAATAGTAGACCGGCTGTTCCATACCGTCCTGCGCCGTCAAACCACCGGGAATCGGATCGCCTGAATACTCGATGCCATAGCTGATCACCGGCCAGCCATAATTCCCGCCGGCCTCGATCAGATTCAGCTCATCTCCACCGCGCGGCCCCATCTCGCTGATCCAAATATTACCAGTCGCCGGCTCGATCGCTAAGCCCTGCACATTGCGATGCCCGTAAGTATAAATCTCCGGCAGCACCCCATCCTGACCGGCAAAAGGATTGCCCGGCGCAGGTTTCCCGTCCGGCGTAATCTTAACCACCTTGCCATGGCCGGTATCCAGCAATTGTGCGTTCGGCCGCGTTCTCAAATCCGAACGCTCACCTGTCGTCACGAAAATATTACCATCCTGGTCAAAGGCGAGCCGACTGCCAAAATGCATACTATTGTCAAAATACGGCACCGCTCTCCAGATTATCTCAAAACCTTCGATCCTGCTCTCGTCCGCCGCCAATCGTCCGCGGCCGACAGCTGTCAAAGAGCCCTGGCCGGTCGCTTCAGCCAGCGTGAAATAGAGCATCCTGCTCGTCAAGAAATCGGGCGCCGGCGCCACGTCAAGCAGCCCGCCCTGACCTCGATCATCAACAGCCGGGAAGCCACCGATCGGCTCGCTCAACTGGCCGCTCGAAAGATCGTTGGTCTGATTATTGGACTGGCCGCTTGACTGGCCATCTGCTGACCAAATTCGGACGGAGCCGGCTTTTTCCGTTATGATAAGGCGACCATCAGGTAGTGACGTGACCGCCCATGGATTTTGCAGCGCTTCTGACAAAATCGTCACATCATAATCGGTCTTAGTGACCGTCCCGGCAGCCCTCGTCTGACCAACAAAAGCCGGCTGGTAATTTGTGTTTGCCGGATTGGTCTCAACC
>CAZSLR010000232.1:0-3205 GCA_964607635.1 uncultured Oscillospiraceae bacterium | reverse complement strand
TCCTTATATATATTTATATATCCAGAACTACAACTAAACTGCCCATTAAAGAAATAATGGCCATTGTTTTTGAAAATAAGCGAGCCTGCATCTTCAAACCCGATTAACGAGATAAGCTTCTGGATGTCAGTCTGAGTATGACTTAAAGACTTATGCAACTCTATTAGAGTAAGATAATCTTGTGAGCGTGAGTACCTCCCCAATTTCTCAAAGTATTGTCTTGATTGATTGTAGCTGCCTTGTTCGTAAAATTCAGTACCTATTTCATATAATGTTAGTTTTAGTGAATTGAGAAGCTCTCTCGTATTTTCATAATCAGAACATTCTTGAAGCTTGTCATATGCCAATAGGTAGTTCTCTTCATCAGCGAGGCTTATGCCCCATAAGTAATAGGTCTCGAGATACATTTCTTCTGCCTTTTCATAGCCACTTTTATTTAGTGCAGAAAAGATTACCTCTGCAACTTTGTAATCACTTAGCTCGTAAAGGAAATATACCCCTCTGCGAAATCTTGTTTCTAAGAGCAAAATCCCTGAATCTTTGTAATTCGATATGCTAAGATCAGAGTAAATGTTAATAGCTTCTTCAAAATTGTTAGCATCAGCTAACATAGCTGCATGTCGATACTTTGATTCTTTTAACAATTGATCTGCGTTCAGATATCCAGACAAGGAAGCAAAAAGCTGTTCAGCAGTGACAAACTGCCTATTATTCAATAATAAACCTGCGTTAACATAGGCTATTAAATCTTGATCGTGGAGCTTGGTTACAGATGGAATAAGAAGAAGCTTTTTTGCTGTTTCGAAATCGCCTTCTGTTGTGATCTAGCCCCCAAAAACTGGACCAGCTATAATGTTAGGAAAAGAGAAAAAAGACTAACAAAGGAGCTGAAAGAAGATGGCAAGAAAGAACTTCACAGTCGAGCAGATCATCGTCAAGCTGCGGGAAGTAGAACTCCATTGCAACCAGGGCAAAACGATTACAGAGGCCTGTAGAGGGCTTGGGATCACAGAGCAAACGTATTATCGTTGGCGAAAAGAATACGGTGGAATGAACACCAGTGATGCCCGCCGATTAAAGGAATTAGAGAAAGAGAACGGTCGTTTAAAGAAACTGGTAGCTGAGCAAGCGTTGGATATCTCGATCCTTAGAGATGTGAACTCAAAAAACTTCTAAGCCCTGCAAAGCGATTAGCGGCTGTCGAGTATGCAGTTACCAAGCATCATGTAGCAGAAAGACGGGCTTGCAGGGTATTACAAATCAACCGCAACAGTTACCGGTATGAACCTGTGACACGCAGCGACGAAGACGAGATCCGGACAGCAATCATCAGGCTGATTACAAATTACGGCCGAGTCGGGTACCGGATGGTTACCTACATGCTTCGGAATGAAGGAATCCTGATCAACCATAAACGAGTGGAACGAATCTGGCGGCAAGAAGGTTTAAAACTGCCTAAAAAGCAAGCAAAAAAGCGCAGACTCTGGTTAACAGATGGCAGTTGCATCCGTCTGAGAGCAGAGCACAAGAATCATGTATGGAGTTATGATTTTGTAGAAGATCGAACCAGCAATGGTCGAAAGATCCGGTTTTTGAACATCCTGGACGAACATACGCACGAATGTCTTGCCAGCGTGCCGCGTCGAAGCTGGCGGAACAATGATGTGATTGAGCTACTATCTGACCTTATGCTGACTCGCGGGGTTCCTGAGTATATGAGAAGCGATAACGGAAGTGAGTTCACCGCCAAACGGATTCGCAAATGGCTGAAAGACGCAGGTTCCATTACAGCCTATATCGAGCCTGGTAGCCCGTGGGAAAACGGATATATCGAAAGCTTCAATGCTCGTATGAGAGCAGAATTCCTCAATGGAGAGCTTTTTGACACGATGTTTGAAGCGCATGTGTTGACGCAACGTTGGATCCGATACTACAATCAAATAAGGCCGCATTCGAGCCTCGGCGGGCGGCCGCCCGCCCCTCAAACCGTGGTTCCGATCGCTGCCTAGAATCACTGATTTACTAACATTGCTCCTGGACCATAAAACGGGGGCAGATCACAATGTCGCGCGGTTCGTCGCCAATTGATTCGATTACGGGATGTGGATAAACCTTCCCCGAACTGCCCTGATACACACGTTTTTCAATAAATACCGGATTGTGTTCCGGCTGTCCTACTGGATAGGTAGGGATGATAGCCTTTTCGCGCCAAACGCAAACTCCGTGCTCGATATTCCTGAGTTGCTTGCAATTCATTTTTTACTCCTTGCGTTTTTGCATTGTTTCTGACATAACAACAGTATGCCTAGCGTCATATGGCATCACTATCGATGTATTTTTTTGAATCTCTTGTTAGCAGTATTAGATTTTTTTATCGGATAATGTCACATCCAGTTTTATCGGTAGTATTGTTGAAGTCGAACCGAACAACGGAGTCTATATTCAAAAAACAGAATTTCGCTGTCCATAATTGTACATCAATACTTTTGCTTAACAGGGTTCAATCGCAGTTTGCCAGATTAACATTTGCTAAATAATTACATGCATTCTCTGCGCTGGCTCTAAATTATCAAGTATTCGGCAATAAAGGTAACGTTGAACCACCGTATGGCATTATTAGTACACTTGCGTTTTTGCCTCGTTTGATAAGTGCTGCATCCAATGCAGATTGTGCAGATAAAAACGGGGTCATATAAATCCGTTCGACAAGATCTGGATCAAGTTCTGAGACAAGATAAATTTCTGAATTCTCCAATACCATGGCGATCGCAGCCGCCTTGTGACCACCGAGCTGAAAGTCATTTTGAATTCGGGCAATTATACTTTGCGTATTTGGTGATTTTGTCATCCACTCCTCAAAGATATGCTCACCTAGTCCCTCTTTGCAGGAACCGACCAATATGATTACGCCTCCTTTTTTCACCGCGTGTTTCGCGTTATCCAGCGCTTTTTGTGCCTGATATAGGTTAAGATCTTTGGGCGCGCCACCTGGAGACACCACAACTATATCCGCACGATCAGTGATTGGTTTCCCATACAACATATCAAGATAACGGCAGCCCTCTCGGTGCGCCAGCACGACTTCACCTGCTACCGAGCAAACAATCATCTTGTTTTCGTCCAGTACTACGTTTACTATGAAGTCTACGCCCACCATATGGGCGGCTTCCTCAATATCCTCGCGTACAGGGTTACCTTTAAGTCG
>CAZSLR010000231.1:0-3209 GCA_964607635.1 uncultured Oscillospiraceae bacterium | reverse complement strand
GAATAAGGGTGGTCTGACTGCAAGAATGGGTAAGCATCTCTCAGTTTTACTGGCCTACATTACTGTGCTTGCGATTATAGTTTTCCTTTTCTGGATCATCTTGCCTCAGCTGCTTACTTCAGCAAGATTGCTCGTACAGAATATTCCATATTATTTGAAGTCGGCAGAAAGCTTAATAAATCGTTTTGTTGAAGAGTTCGAGCTGCAAAACTATTATAGCGGCCATCTGACAGGATCTTGGGTTGCTGTGCTTGAACGCTATACCGGTCAGTTTGACGAGCTCATACCTAATCTTATTGATCAGGTCATGAATTTGACTTCAATAGTATTCAATTTATTTATCGGGATAGCTTGCTCAATATACCTAATTTATAGTAAGGAGATACTGATACGTCAGGCAAAAAGACTCTTGAGAGCATATGGCCCTGCAAAATTTAATGCCAGAATTCTTGAGCTTGGCACCAGGACTAATTTTCTGTTTACCAAGTTTATCGCAGGCAATCTTCTGGATTCTATGCTTATCGGGGCTCTTTGTTTCTTGGGCATGTCAATTTTCAGTATGCCGTATCCATTACTGGTAAGTGTTATTGTCGGCGTTACGAACCTTATACCAATAGTTGGACCTTTTATAGGGGCTATACCGGGAGCTTTGATTATTCTTATTGTAGACCCGGTAAAAGCACTGTTTTTCCTGCTTTTTATTCTTTTCCTTCAGCAGATGGATGGCAATGTAATCAAACCGCGTTTATTTGGCAATCAGGTTGGGTTACCCAGCTTGTGGGTTTTGATCGCTATTGTAGTAGGCGGCCGCTTGTTTGGCATTGTGGGTATGCTGGCGGGTGTCCCTGTCGTTGCTCTTATCTACTCAATCGTCCGGGAAAATGTTGACAAACGACTGGAGCATGAGTTGACAGAGGGTAATCCGCCACCAAGCTGATGCTGGTAAATCATTCCAGATATGGTATCAGCAGAATAATAACAACATATAAAAAGCGACCGTTACCATGAACAGATAACGGTCGCTTTTTATATGTTTACTTAACTTACTAGAGTATAAACTTGATTACGAACAGTAACGAAACGATTACTGTTAGTATGCTGATTTCCTTGATCTTGCCTGTGAACAGCTTGATCAGAGTATATGAAATCAAACCGAGGCCTATGCCTGTAGCGATAGAGTAGGTAAGAGGCATCATGACCATGGTCAGGAATGCCGGAACTGCTTCTGACATTTCAGAGAAATCAATTTCCTTAACACTGCCCATCATTAGAACGCCAACAACGATCAGAGCAGGAGCTGTGGCCGCTGAAGGAACGATGCCAGCCAGAGGAGCCAGGAAAATAGCGAAGATGAATAAGATGCCTGTTACAACCGAAGTTAAACCGGTTCTGCCACCCTCAGATATGCCTGCGCCGGACTCAACATATGTTGTAACAGTAGAAGTACCCATCAGAGCACCTGTAGTTGTTGCTACAGCATCACACATCATGGCCTTCTTCATGTTAGGAACTTCGCCGTTTTCATCAAGCATATTAGCCTGTTTTGCTGTTCCGACCAGAGTGCCGATCGTATCGAACATATCAACCAGTGTAAATGAAATAATTACAGTGACTATTGTCAGAACGCTCGCCCAGAAGCCTGAGGAGTCAGCAAGCAGCGCGCCGAAATCAAGCTTGAATAAGCTGAGATTAGCCCAATCTGAGAAGTTCTGTGTAAAATGAGCCGTTGTCAGTGATTCCGGAAGCTTGGTTATACCCATCGGGATACCAATGATTGTACAAGCAACGATGCCGATCAAAATCGCACCCTTAACCTTGAAATAGTAGAGGATAGCGATAAGAATAAGACCGATTAAGGCCAGCAACGGTGCATAAGGGAAGGCTTCCTGATTAAAAGAGAAGCTGACGAACTTAACTAGAGTAGAATCATCATTGACGATTATTCCAGCATTCTGCAGACCTACAAAAGCAATAAACAGTCCTATACCGCCTGAGATCGCGATCTTAAGGTTCTGTGGCAGAGCCTTCACGATTGCCTCTCGCAGTCCGACCAGAGTGATGATTATGAAGATCAGCCCTGAGATTAGAACTGCGGCCAGTGCCCCGCGATAGCCGTAAACTGTTGCGACGGAAAACGCAAAGAAAGCATTAAGTCCCATGCCCGGTGCTTGTGCAAACGGGATACGTGCATACAAACCCATCATGAGTGTACCTACTGCGGCAGCCAGACATGTCGCAATAAATATTGGTCCGAAATATTCCTCGCCAGCTGTCGTGCTTAGCATGCCCGGATTAACAAAGATGATATAAGCCATTGTAAAGAACGTGGTTATACCAGCGATGATTTCTGTCCGGACGGATGATTTAGCAGCTTTGATGCCAAAAAATTTGTCCATGATTCCCTCCTGAATGAAATGATTGTAAATTGGTTGAAAACAATACAAAAACATTATACCTAAATAACCGCTGTGTTCAAAGAAAAAAGAGCTATGAAGAATCATGTATTTTTTTGTCTGCCGTTGTCAAACTGCCTGATAATCAGTCTATTATTCTCATTGTTGGGTTATAATCGAAGATGCTTAAGGATAGTTGCTGCATGCAATGGTGATGTGGAGGTTGTTTGTAATGATCATTAAAAACGGAACAGTTCTGACAAGTGAGTGGAAACTTGTAAAACTAGATCTAGCTATCAGAGATGGCAAGATAGCTGAGCTGGGCTCGGAGATAACAGCTGAAACTAATGAAGAGTATATTGATGCTGCAGGCATGATTGTTATTCCCGGATTGATAGACATACACACACATGGCTGCGCGGGCTTCGATTTTTGTGATGGCAGTATTGAAGCGTCAACAGGCATCGGGAAGCATCTCGCATCGCGAGGTGTAACGTCCTATCTTGCTACATCAATGGCTCTGCCGGAGGAACGACTTGAGAAAATATTCCGTAACGGTGCCAGAGTTATGCTTGATGATAACCATGAAGGTGCCAGAATGTTAGGTATACATATGGAGGGGCCCTTTTTCAATAAAGCGAAAAAGGGAGCTCAGGCTGAGGAAAATATCGTTGATCCTGATATTTCGATGTTTGAACGATTATATGAGGCGGCAGATAGGAAAATACGGTTGCTCGATGTCGCGCCTGAGTTGGAAGGCGCTATGGATATGATCAAACGTACATCAGGGCGGCTTAAGGTCTCCATTGGTCATAC
>CAZSLR010000230.1:0-3232 GCA_964607635.1 uncultured Oscillospiraceae bacterium | reverse complement strand
ATATATTCATTTTTCAAGGTTCATATTGCTTATCCCATGTGGGAAAGTTGAGTTAATAATTATCAGCAGCCTTATGCTTTATTTGATTAACTGTTGCTTCGTGCTTATGACTTGTCTATTAAGCGTTGTCTGAAGCGAATTTCTTCTTGATAACAAGTGCCGAGACTCCTGCTATGACCAGACCTGCCAGACCGAACAGTACGATGCTGTAATCAAAACCTGTCTGCTTAACTGCGCCTGCACCGCTCTCAGAAATAACGAGCTTGCCGGTTGAGTCTTTTACATTGATGGTTCCGTTGTCATAGGATGCTGTTAAACCAACTACTTGTGCAGCTTCTTTTATTTCTGTCATTATGGCAGTTACTTGTGCGTCGCTGAGCTCTGAGAGCTTAGTCTTGCCTGCTGCTGCTGTTGACGCGGCTTTTACATTCGCAACGATCGCGGCTGCTTGATCAGCTGTGATGGCGTTGGCCGCGAAATATGAACGAGCCTGCTCAACATAAGCTGCTGGTACCTTGGCGTCCTGTAGTGCTTTGATTACATCATCAACAGGAGCTGCTGATACTACTGCGGTAAATGACATTACTATCACAAGAATAGTCAGGGCTACTGATAATACTTTCTTCATTGTTAAATCCCTCCACGGTTAATTGGTTTCGTATTAACAAGTATAATTAATTAAGCTAAATAATTCAACTGTTTCTGACACAATTAGTCATAAATGGCAACTTAAATACATTTTTAATGATGAATTAACTGATATTCATCGTTTTTTTCGCTTACGCTTGAGGTGTTTTTGTGAAAAATAGCTCAGAGTTAATCCTAGTGTCGACAGCACTAGTATTGCTACGCCCCATATCAGTATGTATCTGTTGGCCGAGGTCAACCAAGCGTCTATCGCGTATTTCAGGTAAGGGGTTTCGATCGCGAGCCGCCGTGGCAAAGCATATATATCTGTGACGATCGCGGGGACGGCCAGCATGGCGCCGGCAATCCAGAGTGAGGTCAACGTATACGTAAGTGTGCTGCGCCAGTCACGTCTAAACATCAGAGCGATTATTCCGGCGGCGACTAAGAAGGCAAGCAGACTGGGTACGAATAATAAGCTGGCATCGTGTATTGCCCTATGCAAACGCTGAAAAGCCGAGATGTCTTTTACCAGGTCCAGATTTATTATGCTGGCGTGGCGCTCGATCATTCGGGCTGAGTCTGAAGCGACATCGGCAAGCAGCTCATATTGCTCGGCTGTCGGCTCATAGTTTTCTGTCCGGCCATGCTCCTCGATGAATTGCACAAGCGGCTCATAGAATTTCTCGTCAGGATACACGATCGGCGTGAATTCAGGCTCATAGTTGAGAAAAGCGGTCGTGTTCTTAATATGATTTTCCACGATTTGGTCGATAAGTTTTTCATCAAGCCCTGCCTGTAAATGCTCGAGCGGAATGGCAGTAAAATTGCTCTTGGTTACAAGCTCGTTGTTAATTGACTGTTTGAGATGAAACTGATAGGCAGGCGACTGAGTTACACTCTGGTAAAAGTCGATATTTAGGATCGTGTGTTGTAAAAATAGCGATATGATTATTACAAAGAAGCTGATAGCGAGCAGGAAACTTAGTAGCACAGCAATTATCGCTTTGATTTTCTTCTTCATTTATTCTGCCTCGCTTTCCGCGGTTTCATCGAGATAGTAGATTTCGCTGTCAACAAGTTTCGATACAACTACATAACGCTGAGGAGCGTTGCCGATGAAGCCAAAGGGATAGCAAGTGTATAATGTCAATTGCTCTTCTTTTGTTGGCTCTCCAATGCTGTGATCCTTGCCATCGATAAGGAACATGTCGTCCACTTCATATGTGAAACGTCCGTAATTTGTGGCAAATTCAATTTCAGCACCAAGCTCGAGGTATTCGAAATTCCGGAAATAGCTTGTGCGATGTGCGCCGATTAGAATATTCCCACCCTGACCAGGCAGCAAAGAACCAGTATAATGCCCGGCACCAATTCTAAACTCATCCTCACGATCACCCTGCAGTGCCGCGACTTCAATATCGACGCTAGGAATTCGGATGATACCGATCTGATCGCCAATATAGTAGAAGGGCACCTGCAAGCGTTCGGCCGGATCGGCCTGTGTTGGCACCGGCTTAACTTCACCCTCTGTCAGCTCAGTGATCGGAGTAGTCGCTATTTGCTCTGTCGAGGCAGTGACTGGGATAGCGTCCCGCTTAGTCAAGAAAATCGAGAGAATTGATTCCTGTTCTATATAATGAAGCAAGCCGACACTGATAAGTGACAGGCTGATCAATATTATGAAAAAAGGAATGGTCCCGATCGCGAAGCGTTTTATTTTCTTGCGCCTGAATTCCGCAGGCGTTAATTGTCGACGTTTAGTCCCGCGGAACGGCTCGTCAGAATTAATAACTATTGGTATTTCCGTCGGACCACTCTCGTGTGGGGGGCGATCCGGTATTCTGCTATCTGGCATGGATTCTCTCCTTGTTTTTCTCCGGCTGGTCTGATAATACTGGCAAGAACGTGATCGATCAATTGTTTGTGTGTTCACTTATGTACGATCAGTCTCATTAATCGGTATTTTATCATAAGAACTGGCCCTATTTCATGCAATTTGCTTTATGACAGATGTGCAGAATATTTGGGAAGAGACGATGTAGCTCAAAATCTGTCTATATCGAATTTGCTCGCAATAGAAACTCGACTATATTCATATGTATAATACCGTCTCTACTGAAATTGAATTTGTCCATGCTGAGTACGTATTTGGGGTAATTGTCGCTGACTTCTGCCAGTGACGAGAATTCGCGTTTTACTACTGATTCGTCTGCCAGCAAATAGGCTACCTGGACATAAATTATCTGGGAACCCTTCTCAGCGACAAAATCTATTTCTTTGGTATTGGTCTTGCCAATAAATGTTTTGTAACCTCTGCGAATAAGCTCTTGAAGCACGATGTTTTCCAGTATTTGATTTATATCACGCTCATTATTTCCATAAATTGCTTCTCGAATACCTTGATCTGCCAGATAGATCTTTTCCTGGAATTGGAGCAGTCTCTTGCCCTGAACATCGAAACGTCCGGCAAGATGCAGTAAGCAAGCCTCTTCCGCGTATGAAATATAATTATAAAGAGTTTCCTGAGACAGTTTTCTGCCCTCGTTCTTGAGGTATTTCATAACATTAATTCCGGAAAAAGCATTACCAATATTAGTAAGAA
>CAZSLR010000229.1:0-3254 GCA_964607635.1 uncultured Oscillospiraceae bacterium | reverse complement strand
CTCCTTCTTTTGATGATATGATTACCATATCTACCATATCATCAAAAAATACCTCATATGGTGTTACTATCTCCGCATGTATCTTATGCTCAGCCATACTGATTATCTCCTCTGCTGCTTGCAGTTAAATGCTTAAGGATCCAGACTGTATTGCTGATTATTTTGTTTCCTTATAAGCTTTATATACATCATCCAATGAACCCTTCATGAAAAAGAGATTCTCAGGAATATGATCAGTTCCGCCTGAAACAATTTCACCGAAGCCCTTAACTGTTTGTTCTATAGAAACATATCTTCCGTCATAGCCGGTTGAGTTAGCGGCAACGAAAAAGGGCTGTGATAGGAAGCGTTGAATTTTGCGAGCGCGGCTTACTGTAAGCTTATCTTCATCACTTAGCTCTTCCATACCAAGAATTGCTATGATATCCAGCAGTTCCTTATAGCGCTGCAAGGTTTCTTGAACTTTCATCGCAACTTTGTAGTGATGAGCTCCCACTACTGCTTCTGATAATATGGCAGAAGAAGATTCAAGCGGATCTACAGCCGGATAAATACCCTGTTCCACTATGGATCTTGACAGTACTGTTATTGCCTCCAGATGCGAAAAGGTTGTCGCAGGTGCCGGATCGGTAAGATCATCTGCCGGAACATATACGGCCTGAATTGAAGTAATCGCGCCTTTGCGAGTAGAAGTTATTCTCTCCTGGAAAGCACCAACCTCATTAGCAAGTGTCGGCTGATAACCGACGGCTGAAGGAATACGTCCAAGCAAAGCTGATATTTCCGAACCAGCCTGAACAAAACGAAAAATATTGTCAACGAATAAAAGAACATCCTTGTTTTTAACATCTCTGAAGTACTCAGCCATTGTCAGACCTGTAAGAGGCGCACGCATTCTAGCTCCTGATGTTTCATTCATCTGACCGAAAACCATAACGGTATTATCAATTACTCCGGATTCTTTCATTTCATTCCAGAGATCATTACCTTCTCTTGAGCGTTCTCCAACTCCAGTGAATACAGAATAACCGCCATGCTCGCGAGCGATATTTCTGATTAATTCCAGAATCAAAACTGTCTTACCGACACCGGCTCCGCCGAACAAGCCGATTTTGCCTCCTCGGCTGAACGGTACCATCAAATCAATAACCTTGATACCTGTTTCCAGCATTCTTGATTCCGGATGCAGCTCAAGGTATGAAGGTGCTTGACGATGAATCGGCCAATAGTCTTCTGCTATAACAGACCCTGCCTCATCGATTGCTTCACCTAGTACATTAAACAATCTGCCGGTAATTTTATCGCCGACAGGAACCATGACAGGCCCTCCGGTAGTGATTGCTTCGCATCCACGCATCAAGCCTTCAGTATGCGTAAACGATACGCATCTCACAATTCCGTCGCCTCGATGCTGCATGACCTCAACTGTTATTGTCTTATCACCATTTTGAATCCTTACAGCCTCGTGCATCGCCGGCAGAGACTCTACAGGAAATCTTATATCTATTACTGGCCCGATTATTTGCGTAACGTAACCTGTGGACATTTCTTCACCTTCCGTCTTCTGTTTTGGCGTTGGGTAATTATTTTTTAGACAAACTCTCAGCTCCGCCAATTATTTCGCTGATTTCGTTAGTTATTTTCCCCTGTCTGGCCTGGTTGCTCTTGATTCTGAGCTTATCAAGCATCTCATTCGCATTATCTGTTGCGTTATCCATCGCAGTCATTCTTGCAGTCTGCTCACTTGCATAGGCTTCTGCCAAAGCACCATAGACCATACCGTTCAAATAAGTATTAATCAGATAGTTCATGACTTCATCAGCTGATGGGAAGTACTCAATATTATCAGCTGCGGTAAGCCCATACTTGCTATAGGGTGAATCAGGCGGAATTGTTTTTTGCAATGAATATGGATCCACTGGCAGAACTCTTGCTACAACCGGCTCCATCGATACCGCTGATTCAATTTTTGTATAAATAAAATAAACCAAATCCAGTTCTCGATCATTATATAAATGATATATGTAATCGGATATATCACGCGCTCGATAATAAGTCGGTTCGCTTATCGGATACTTAAAGTCTTCATCCACATCGAAACCATCGCGAATCAAACGTTCTTTACCGATTTTACCAGCGACATACAAATGTGCGGTTGTGTTCAGTCCCTTCTTAATATTATCAATCGTCTTACTATGTATATGCTTTTCTGTAGTCACAATAACATTCGCATTATATGCACCGGCAAGTCCCTGATCGCCTGTCAAAATAAAGTAACCGATTTTCCAGGTTTCACCCTGTTTCTTTTGTCTTAGTTGAAAAAAGCGATTATCCTGAACAATTCCATTTTCGTATAACTCGATCATAGTATCTGCGCAGATGATGAAAAAGGGACGCGTCTTCTCCAACTGACTACGTGCCCGCCGCATTTTGACTGCACTGATCAGCTGAGTAGCCCTGGTCGTCTGCTTAATATCACGGACGCTCTTCATCCGTTTTTTGATATCAGATATCTGTTCCATTTATCTCATTCTCCATTTGCCACAGCTTCATGTATTCCTTAATAGTAGAATCAATCGTTGCTGCAATGGCATCGGTAAACAACTGACTCTCAGCCAGTTCTTCCAGTAGAACCGGATGGCGGTCACGCATGTAGATCATATATGAGGACAGGAATATCCTGACATCTTCTCGATCCAGACTTGTTAAAACTCCTCTATTGGCCAGATAAAGCATTATAACCTGATCCTCCATGGGTAAAGGCGAATAAGGAGGTTGTTTGAGAACCTCGATTAGTCTCTCGCCAACTCGCAGCTGATGCAAGGTAGCATCATCCAGCTCTGAACCAAATTGTGAGAAAGCTTCAAGCTCTCTGTATTGTGCAAGATTTATTCGAAGCGGGCCGGCAACCTTTTTCATAGCTTTGGACTGTGCAGCACCACCGACACGTGAAACCGATAGTCCAACATTGACCGCTGGTCTCTGACCCTGATAGAAAAGCTCCGATTCCAGGTAGATTTGGCCATCAGTTATCGATATAACGTTCGTTGGAATATAAGCTGAGATGTCTCCGCCTTGAGTTTCAATAATCGGCAAAGCGGTCATTGAACCTCCGCCTAAACGATCACTCAAATGCGCAGCGCGTTCGAGTAGTCTCGAATGTAAATAGAACACATCTCCCGGATAAGCTTCACGGCCGGGCGGACGGCGAAGAAGCAGTGATATCGCACGATAAGCCTGCGCATGCTTGGTCA